>JAUZRG010000008.1 GCA_030950585.1 Mariprofundaceae bacterium
GACGCAAGTTTGATGCACAGCCTTACTTCTGGCCTTGCGAAGATAATCAAATGCAAAATGAAGCAAAAGAAAGCTTTCAGAGTATGAAAGATATGCAGGTTATATGGGCATGGATTGAAAAGCACTTAGATGATGAGCAGAAAAAGCGTATTTATTCTGCACTAAGGGCTAAATCAAGCAGGAAAAACAACGTGAACAAAACCCGCGTTGTATCGTTAACACTCACAAGTGAAGAATATATGCGCCTTCTTGCGCTCACCAATGATGATGATCTTAAAACCGTTGGTGATGTGATTAAGAAACAACTTTTCACCTAAAATTATACCTTATAAGGTATAAAAGGGGGATTATGAATTAAGCGGCTTCATCCTTGGTCACATGCTGACACCTTTTTAATTACACTGTAATTAATTTTAAAAACACCACACTGATGTATCAATGGGAGGGTATTACTTGTTACCCTCCCGCCCTGCGGGCATTTTGCCTCCATGCCTTCAACCGCTTGCGCGGAAGTCAGTCATCGAGGCAAAAACTCAACATTTCCCTTTTTATCATCATTATTTTGTTACAATGCAACATAAAGAAAGGTAGGCCGTAGGTACTGAATACACTTGTTCTGAAGAAGGTTGTAGTAATACCTTCACCGCTCGCACTGTTTGGCATAAGTATTGTTCTGATTGTCGAATAAAAAAAGATAGTCCACGCCGTGCAAGAGGTGTGAAATGAATCAACATACTACGCGCCACATGATAGATTTAAGGAATAAACTAGAAGAAGCTGGGGATGGTCTGCATGCTGTTGGTGAAATTTTAAGTATTACTGAACCAAGCTTATATTTAAAGCGTGAAAATTATGATGAATGGGTTAAACGTATGGGCTTTGCAGTGGCTGCGATTGGTCAGCATGTTGCACATACAGCAGATGACTTAAATTCTTTCATATTAGACGTGGAAAACATGTTAAAACAAAGGGAAATGGATGATGATAATGAAAACAATCATGAACCTGTTCAAGTCAATGATGCCACAAGAAAAGGAGAAGACAGAACCACAGCAAGAGGTTCTTCCAATGCCTAAAAAAAACAAGTTTTCTATCCCTGAAAGCGTACAGCGTGAGCTTGATGAAAAAGAAAAGAAAGTTAACCCCTCCCCTAGGTGTCGTGCTTCTGATGTGCCTGATAAAGCTATTAGCTTAGGTGTATGGCCAGATTCAAAGTCATCGGTTCCCACTGGCTTTGGTCGTTCTGCTTTGTTTGGTGTTGTTAAGCGTGGTCAACGAAAGTATTTGCAACAGGAACCTATTGCAGCGTGGAAAGATTGGAGCATAAAATATACAGGCCAACAACTCGCGCAGGTTGATCTTGATATGCTTCTTGTGGTGGCCAACATGTCAAAAGATGTGAAGGGGACAGTTCGGACAAGTTACCGTGCTTTGTTGCGTGCTTCGGGTCGAAAAGGAACAGGTGCAAGAGATATTGAATGGTTACAAATTACATTGGATAGAATGACCGCATGCGCTCTAACGGTTAAGCATAAAAGCAAATCATATCATGGTAATATCATGAACTGGGCAGAAGATGAAAAAACAGGTGATGTAATTGTTTGGATGAATGAACATCAGTCATGGCTATGGCAAGATGCAACATGGATTGATACCGAACAAAGACACAGCTTAAAACTTGATCTTTCCAAGTGGTTGCAGTCATATGTTTGTAGTCATCAGGCAATAAAGAAAAAGCCTCACATGCTAAGCCTTTCTAAGCTTCAAGAGCTATGCGGGAGCCATAACAAACAACTTGCTGGATTTAGACGGAAAGTGAAAGCCGCAATGGCAGAGCTTGAAGAGTCTGGCGCGGTGTTAGGTTGGGACTTAGAGAAAGATGATGTATTGAAATTCTGGCGAAAATGATTTAATTACAGTGTAATGATAAAAGAAAGGGTGCCTTTAAGGTGTCCTTTTTTGTTAGGTGCGTGAAAGCGTGCACAATGGGTGCGTGATAACAGACACACTTGTGCGTGATAACAGACACATTTTAAGCTTTTTTTAATTCCATAAGTGTTTGATATTATAGCAAAAAAAGAGGGTTGTTTTTTTGCTATAACCGTTTTAAAACCATTTAAAAACCATTAATGTGCATGTTTTTTTGTTTTTTTGTTTTACTTAAAAGCTTCAACAAAAATGTTTTTTTCTTGTTGTTTTAAAACCGGAGCTGACTAATGAAAATTGTCTTTTTAATTTTCATTAGTCAGCTCATCTTTTGACGCTTCACTTTCAGAAACAAGTGAAGCTCAAGGAGGCACTGAACCCTATTCAGACCTCCTTGCTTTCGCTGCTAGTGGGATAAGCTCCACACAATAGCACCACAGCCAACTATAACGGCTATGCATGCATAAGTGATTGGCCAAACTAAACGACTAGCAATTTCATCAATTCTAGTATGCATATCTTTCTGAATTTCCATTTTTAAAGCTCCTTTACTTCGTGGTAGCTCTTAATCTTCTCTTTAAAGTATAAAAAACAAGCTTAAAAGACGTTATTAGTGATAACAGGTCAATGACTATGCAAAGGGAAAATAAGCTTCTTTTAACGCTGTTTTTATTGCTTTGGATTCAATGACAGGTCAATGACCAGGGCAATGACTTTGCATCATGGTAAAATGTAAGTTTTAAAAGCGTTATTAATGACAAGAAAAGAAAACCATCATCATGTCATGAAACTGTCATTTCAATGACACATGGCAATTAATGCAGCAATGCTTTTCAGGCTTTCCTTTGGAAAAGTGGCGAGCACCCCGCGCAGACCGATTTTCCAAAGGAAAACTGAAAGCCCGGAGGGCTGAAGGTTTTTCTAAAAAAATTGTCGAGGTATCTTGTAACACCTCGACTTATCAACAATTTAGTTGATAAAAGGTGATATTATGCATTTTGATTGGCTGAAGGAATAAAGAGGGGGAGGAGTCTTAATCCCCCCCTTTTATACCTTACAGGGTACATTTTAGCCTTCGGAAGAACTCACAACCTTTAAGGCTTACAAGGCATGCTAAAGGTTAATAGTGAGTGTATTGGCTTTTGATTCATTATCTTTTTATTACATTGCAACAAAATATTGACAGGTTGCCCCTTTTGGTTATTATTACAGTGTAATTAATAAGGGTGGTGGAATGGTGAAAAAAACAAAAGGCCGTGGGCGACCAAAAAAAGAGAAAGAGCCTATGGACGCTGTAAATGCTACAAACTACATACGACGCAAGTTTGATGCACAGCCTTACTTCTGGCCTTGCGAAGATAATCAAATGCAAAATGAAGCAAAAGAAAGCTTTCAGAGTATGAAAGATATGCAGGTTATATGGGCATGGATTGAAAAGCACTTAGATGATGAGCAGA
>JAUZRG010000080.1 GCA_030950585.1 Mariprofundaceae bacterium
ATTGATGGTGAATTAACCAGTTTGCAATTCATTCAGGCTAATGGTGATAAACGCTTTTTGAAAGATGGCCAGATTAAAGGCGGCTTTCACCTTATTGGCACACCTTCTAAGCGTTTAATTGTGTGTGAAGGCTATGCAACTGCTTGCACCATTCACGAAGCAACAGGCGAAGCCGTGGCCACGGCCTTTAATGCTGGGAACCTATCACCAGTGGTGAAGGCGTTAAGGCTTAAATTTCCAGAGCTTTCACTTGTGGTGGCAGCCGATAACGACCACAAGAAAGAAGCAGAAGGCAAAGGCAATGCAGGACTGACCAAGGGCAAGGAAGCGGCAGACCTTGGCAATGCAACCTTGGTTCATCCACCCAAACATATTGAAGGATCAGACTTTAACGACATGGCCAAAGAAGGCGGCCTTGATGTCGTGAAAAAGGTTTTTACTGTGAAAGCTGATGATAAGCATATTCCGTGGGGTTATGTCTGCAATAAAGACGGTGTATCCATTCACCATAATGATAAAGATGCGGAACAAATCACCCACGCCCCTTGCTGGGTCTCTGCTATTTCAAGGGATTACAACGATTCAAACTATGGGCGGTGTGTGCATTGGATAAGTCATAAGAAAGTTGAACATAAGCAAGCCTTGCCTGCCGAAATGTTCCACGGTGGAGCGGATGAGTTAGCAGGTTTTCTTGCTATGCATGGTCTTTCTATCGTTCCCAGTAAAGAGAAGAAGCTTTTGCAATACTTGGCAGCCTTTAAGCCCGATAAGGACATGCTTTCCGCCCCTTCTACTGGCTGGCTCAATCAGTCTTTTGTTTTGCCACTTCAAACCATTAACGAACCAACAGGCGAACAGGTGGTATTTCAACCAACAGAAGCAAGCGCAGCTATCACTTGCATTAAAGCAAAAGGGAACCTGAAGGAGTGGCAAGAACATGTTGCTGGCGTTGCACAATCACCGCTTGTTCAGTTTGCTATTTGTGCAGCCTTTGCCGCACCTATGCGTTTTCATGCTGGTGTTGATGCTGGGGGGTTTCACTTTTGGGGCAGTTCGTCCAAAGGTAAAACCACCCTTCTGCAAGCTGCATCCTCTGTTTGGGGCAATGGTGCGGATCCAAGCCGACATAGTGGCGCTGATGCCTATTTGCAACGCTGGAACGCTACGAAAAACGGCCTTGAAGGTATGGCGGCAGCATTTAATGACCTGCCTTTGTGCTTGGATGAAATAGGCGAAGGAAGTGCAAAAGATGTAGGCGGTATTATTTACAATCTTATGAGTGGAACAGGTAAGGTGCGTATGAATAAGGGTTGCGGTATTCGTGAACGTAAATCATGGCGGATCCTGCTTCTATCGTCTGGTGAACACTCTATTCCTGATTACATTGCCGAAGGTGGCCAAACGGCCAAAGGTGGCCAACTGGCA
>JAUZRG010000081.1 GCA_030950585.1 Mariprofundaceae bacterium
TTTAGCCATTTTTCTAATTCCTTATTTGCCTAACGTCTAAAATCAGCGGCGAGCGTAGCGAGTCCGACTGGATTTTTCTTGTTATGCCTTACATATTTCAACAGATTGAACTAATAATTTTTTTATTGAATCTTTTAATTCAATAGCTTCTGGCTTTCTATGATCTGGCAAGGTTTCTTGAATAATACGTTTAATCTGCATTTTTCTAACTAATGTAGATCCTGCACCACACTGTGACATTGCTTGTTCCCACTCATCACTATATTTTTTCAAAATAACCATTCTTGAAAAAGAAAGAAGTGTATTTGAAAACTCCTGCTTAACTCTATCAATGCTCTTATTTTGCATTGTTGGCGTAGCAGAGTTAGCCCAGTTCCTAGGAGCTGATATAAAACCCTCCAATTCTTTGGTCACTTCACCGTGAAAATCAGAAATAGGTTTCATGTCTCTAAATTCATCCCACTCCCAACACATGCGCCGATTAAATGCTTTTACGGTTTGCCAATGCTTTGAATTTAGCATTAAATTCCATTTTGTTATAAAATTATCTGATGATTTTACTAGGTACGATGACAACATTTCATAATCATATATTGGCTCAACAAATTGCGGAACCTCTTCATTAAACTTACTTTTTATATCTGTTATTAAACGTGATATTTCCAAAATGCTATCAGGATTCGGTTCTTTATCTTTCATATTTGAAAGATAATAAAGATGCTCATTCCCTATGTTTGATTCAATGCCATCTTCTTTCAGGGCATTTTTAACATTCCTAAAGCCCTTTTTTACAGCCCGTATCTGCTCGTTTCTATCTGTGTCTTCTTCATCTCCGACTTCGACTTCATCTAATTTTGAAAATATAAGCTTGAATTTATCTAAATACCCGTTTCTTATAATTCCTTCCATTGCACTTTTTCCACCAGATGCAAATGGCTTTTTTGATTCTTCAACCAGTCCAATCGAATCTGAAAAGTGGAAGTAATCAAGATGCCTTGCCGATAACCTGCTTGCTTCCCTTGTGTCATGTCCTATACCTTCACCATCTATTAAGACTAATTCTGTATTTTTGGGCAGCCAATCAGCAAGAAGATTACCTTCTAACCTTGCGTACTCTATAACTGGTGAAATTGAGTCTTTCCCACTTGATAATAATTTTTTCGCTTGATTTATAAATTCATCAACTTTTTGCTCGGAATGCTGGTAATAGTCAGTAGAAGAGAAGAGTTCATGTCCGCCACACATTTCAGCTACTTTTTTTGAAATTAGAGTAATAATATATCCCTGTATTTCTGAGAAATCCTCTTTCATACCTTCTAATGCTAGATCAACTATTACACCGAGATCCTCGTTGTCACTATCAAGTTCTACTTTTATCTTGGTTACTAAATCGTGCAACTTAGGTAAAAAAACATCTGATATTAATTTTGCTATTTTTTCTAGTTCTATGGTTGTTAAAATATATCGTAGCCTAAATCGTTCATCTGGTGTCTCTTCTAGATTTTCAAGTAGTTCTTCTGAATCAAACTCTCCTTTAGAATATGTCAAATATGCTTTTTCAATAGCTACTTCAATAATCTCATTTATTAATTCAATTATTTGGTTTTTTGTTTTGAATATATAGGATGCTTTAAAAGGAATGTCTTTGCTTAAAACATATTCAGTAACAGCAACGGTAGTACGTTTTTGCTGTACCGAAGGAAATTTATACTTATCTGTTCCAAGTATTTTACGAACAATTGTTGTTTTTCCTGCACCTGTATCTCCTAAGAGATAAAACTTTGGCATATTCACTGGAATTGGACTTAGTTCATCTAATCTTTTTTGAATATCGTTAAATCTACTCATGATTTATTCCTTTCCTCAGTGATTATTTTTAGGGCATAACTTGGTAATACGTGTACTAGATTATCCATGTATTACCCTCCTATATACGCCCTTGATTTCCTTGATATTGGATATTAAGCTTCAAACAAGGAATAAGGAGCTACTTTGTCAACATATCAATCTAAGGTCAATCAAAAGTCA
>JAUZRG010000082.1 GCA_030950585.1 Mariprofundaceae bacterium
TGTTTCGTCGTATAAACTTTGTGTGTTTTAAGCTTGGAGCCTAAGCAGTATGGGAAACTTACTTGTTGGGAAGATGACATGGCCACACTCTAACAAAAATGACCCTGTCGAGAATACTGGGAATCGCTGAAGCCCAGTACCACCAAGCTATTGATCACACTTTAAAAAACAACAAGAGATACTTTAGTGCTTAAACTACTATATATTAGACGAAACCGAAAAATATGCTTTTAAGCCTTAACTTAATGGCAGTGAGTGCCCACTATCGGAATAGCACCACAATCCCATCAATACAACTAAAGTTGTATTGATGGGATTTATATCATGGCTACTATTGCCATTCTACTTTTAAACAAGAAATGTGTTTAAATATTTTAAATAAAGGAAAAACTCAATTGAAAACAATTTTTTTTGTGATCGCATGCATGCTATTGATACCCATGCACGCAATATCTGCCACTGTAAATTTAAATTTTACAGCTATTTTTAATAAAGATGTTGTTATGGGGACTGATCAAACTGGAGCTTTTGATACGTGGGGAGGATTAATATCATCTTCTACCGCTATAGCAAATAACCGTCCAGCTGCAAATGGGTTGCCCGATAATGGTTTCTTTGCAGCAAATCTTGATCACCCAGCAGTAACGCTATCAAATTTTAATGCGAATGGTGTAAATGCATACCAAGTAGCTAACAATACTCTTGCAAATGTTACGGCTCAAGTCACACCTGGTCAATATTCTGAAGTACATGTATATGCTTCTGCAGGTGGAGCGGGCATAAATAGCCCTGCAACGTTTAAACTTATCATGCATTATACTGATAATACGCAGTCAACATCTGCGATATTCAATGTTCCTGATTGGTTTGGCAATATAACGCCAAACACAAATAGCTACTACTTAAGAGATAGAATGGATCGTATGAGTCTCGCTGGTATTTATAATGCTGCTGCAAATCCAGCTGTCTTTGGTTTTAAAGTATTAACAAATGCAGCAAAAACACTGTCATCTATTTCGATAATTGTAACTAGCAATCAAGCGGGAGCATTTAATTTTTTTGGTGGAGTTGCAACCACTGTCGCTACAATACCCGTTGCAGCAATTGTTAACCCTACAGCAGCGATAAGTTTAAATACAACCACAAACACCACAGCTCAAATGTCAGTATCTGGTGGTACAGGTACATTTAGCTATGCGACATCAAATAGTGCTGCTGCTACAGTAAGTCCCACGGGTTTAATTACCGTAGCTGGTATAGGAACTTCAGTCATTACAGCAACAGATACTGTGACGGGATCGGCATCTACTACTACCGTAAACATAGCATACGCACCTTTGAGTTATACATCAAATGATCCTGTGACAGGTCGCACTTCGCCTAATGTACAAGTTACCATAGACGCTCTAGCATCATCCTCTTCACAGTTAACGACGAGTGGCGGTAGTGGAACGTACACTTACACTAGTAACAGTCCAACTTTGATGACTGTTAATGCTACGGGACTGATTCAACTGACAGCTGCTGGTCGCTTTTCACAGGGTGGTAGTGGTACCATTACAATAACAGATGCGATAGCTGCCGCATCTATCCAAGCTACTGTAGTAATCCTTGGTATAATCTCACCACCACCACCACCACCATCGTTTCTACCACTTGCCTCCAACTCAGCCACTGCCAACCTTGATACAGGTGCAAATAACACCAATCAATTCACTGCAACTGGTGGTAGTGGAACATTCACTTATGCGACTTCAGCAGCCCCTGTAGCCACTGTAAATGCCACAGGTCTGATTACTGCTGTGGGTGCAGGTACTGCAACCATTACAGCAACAGATACAGCCACTGGTTTTACAACCACACGTGTTGTCACTGTTGTTGCTGCGATTGTGAACAATGCAGCGACTGCCAACCTTGGTACAGGTGTGAATGACACCAATCAAATGACGGTAACAGGTGGTAGTGGTACATTCATTTATACAACTTCAGCAGCAGCTGTAGCGACTGTAAGTGCCACAGGTTTGATTACTTCAGTTGGTGCAGGTACTGCAACCATTACGGCAACAGATACTGTGACTGGTTTTACAACAGTCCGTGTTGTAACTGCGTTCGCACGTGTTTCAAATGCGCCTACAACGGGACTAGACTTAGGTGTCAATACTGTTACTCAGATGGCTGTTAATGGTGGTAGTGGTACATTCACTTACACAACATCCAATGCAGCAGTTGCAACGGTAAGTGCTGTTGGTCTTATTACTTCAGGTAGTCTTGGTAGTGCCGTGATTACAGCAACAGATACGGTGACTGGTGTAAGTAGTACAACGACAGTCACAGTAACGACACCGCTAGTTGTCACAAGTGCACCTGCGGTGAATGCACAAGGTAGCGTTAGTTTGAACGCGACAGGTGGTAGTGGCACAAGTACTGCAGCAATCACAACCTTTCCTGGTGTAGCGTTAGGGACTGTTACGGCAAGCCCAAATGGTGCTTTTGTTTTTACAGCTCCCACGACTGGCGCTTTTGCGGGTGATTACACCATTACTGTAACAGATAGCACAACAGGCCTTACGAACAGCGTTATTGTTTCTGTCCCGATGACTATCGTTTTCTCAAACCTCAATATTGCCGAATCAGATATGTCTCAAACAGTTACAGTGAGTGGCCTTACCAATGGTGATGTGATTTCCTTTAATATTAAGGATACTGCAGGTATTTCAGATACTGGTATTAATGCAATTGCTGCAGATATTATGAATGTGACAGCAAGTGCAAATCAAGCAGTGGCAACCATTCAACCTGTTAATGTTACTGCATTTAAAGCTTTTACTGTGACGGTAAACAACACAAGTAATGTTGTTGCGGTTCCTTTCATAAGCAAACTAATGCAGATTGTTCCTGAGAATAGTATTCAAATTACTGCAAGTGATACGAGTACAAACCTTCCCACTCAAGGTGTGACTTTACTATTGAGTAACCCAACAGCCATCATTCGAGCAGCTAGTCAACAGTTGACAACCGATGCACAAGGTATCGCAACTGCAATATTGCCTGCTGGTCGTCATTTGTACTCAGCACAACTTGCAGGTTACTCACCTGTAACCGTTGTCGTTAATATTTCAGCAGCCGGTGCAACTGTTCAGAAAGTGAGTCTGACACCTATTGCTGTAGGTATCACATACACAGGCAACATCAGTACAGTTGCTGGTGTTGACTTTACAGTGACTTCACCTGAAATCTTGGCTGTAGATGCAAATGGTCTGATCGTACCTGGGATTATCAATGTCACGAGTGCAACAACAGCAAGTTTTACACTGATCGTGGATAGCAATGTATTTACACCTGTGGCTATTCTTGCCAAACATGGTTTAACGCATTCGGCTAGAGTCACCACCATTCCTGTAACGGGTGGTAATGTCGGCGCATTTGCACTACCGATTAAAAACATACCTCTTTCGGTGGCTCAAATTCAGCAAGCGAGCCTTCCAGCCAATGCCTTTACAACTAAACTTGTAAATACGACAGCTATTCTTACTATGCCTATTGGCGTTAACCTTATTCAGGTGGCTGTTAAACCTTTAATCGGTGCACCAGAAGTGTTTGCACCAACAGCAACGCTAAGAGCAGCAACAGATCCAGTCATTATGCTGATGGAAAATGCTGCTGGTCAAGCTGTGTCTGCACCTGTGGTATATCCAAGTAATGTTGCTAGAACAGTGCTTGGAACAGTACCAGTCGCAGTGGGTGGGAATGTCGTCAATATTGTGACTAACCCACAAGTTAATACCACTGCATCGCTTCAGTTACCCGTAGATGCATTTACGTTAGGTAGCAACCCAACTGAAGTTTTTGCCACATTTAGTAATCTTACAACAGTCAATCCTAATGCAGCCTTTTCTGCACAAACTGCCATCGGTATTGACTTAGTCTTAATTGATTTTTTAACACGTAATATTGTGTCGACAGATGTTGGAAATCAAACGTTAAATAAAGTTCGGGTGAGTATCCCTGTTGATCCTGACGCACTATTTGCAATGGGTTACAAGGCTGCCAATGTTCAAACATTGTTTGACCAAAATTTGTTGACTGTAAATACTGCAGCAACCATTCAAGATATGGATGCTGGTTTAACAACACTTGTAACTGGTCCATTTATGTATAATCCGTTAACAGGTAATGTTAGTTTTGAAGTCAACCACTTTTCTCTCTTTGCAGTGGGTGGTGGTAATGGCTTTGCTCAAGGTGGTCAGAAAAAGAATCCAATCGGTCCTGTGGGTGGTTGTAGTTTAAACACTCAAAGTGCAACAGAAACATTTGATCCTTTATTACCTGCAATGATTGTGCTTGCCATGTTGTGGTTAGGCTTACGTCGACGTATGTCTAATTAACATTTAAAACTTAATTGAACATCAAGGGGTGGCTTAGGCCGCCCTTTTTTTATGACTTTTAAGTCATTCTAAGTAAGATACCCACGCAAAAAGTCAGCCCCATGATTTTCTGAATGAAATAGGAAATGGTGAAATGGGGTCAGGCTTCGGTCTTGTTGTCTTTCGTTAATTAAGTGACGGTTCTCGTATGGCTAGGCAACCAAGAGTTCATGTTGATGTTACCGAGTACATGCCTTTTGCCTGATGGGTAATCATATTCACTTGGCCATTCAAGTATCCAATGTGCCGTTGTCCAACATCATGCAAAACTCGTCGTTTCGCTATATACGCTGGTTTAATTATCGCCAAAAGCGATTCGGTCATCTTTTTCAGGGTAGATACAAAGCAATTCTGATTGATCACAATACTTATTTTCTAGATCTTGTGCGCTACATTCATCTCAATCCTGTTCGTGCCAAGATGGTTAAAGATGCGCGTGATTATGAGTGGTCTGGTCATCGCGCTTACCTAGGAGGCTGTCCGAGAATGATAAGACAACTCTTCACAGGCGGGATTATCCGATATTTTTTTGATTGTTGGTCTTTAGTAAGGCTCATCAGGGCATATTTTACAATTCAAAATCCTTTTTATTGCATATTATGGATTCG
>JAUZRG010000083.1 GCA_030950585.1 Mariprofundaceae bacterium
ACATCAATATCGGAAAGGCTCATGACCTTATCGCAGGCCTTAACTTCTTCACCATTCATTACCCTACGGCGGGCGCAATCTATCACTTTTTGCAGGTTGGAAATATCCTTGTTGATGCCACTTATTTCCTTCATCAACATAGATTTTCGAGAAGGTGGAGTGTCTATATTCGCAGCTTGGCACTCAATTTTTAGCATTTCTGCTTCAAACTTTTTCTTCGCGCCTGCCGCCTTAGAAATTAACCGCTTGTAACTCGCTTTACGACGAGCCACCGAGCCTTTTTTACCACAGTCCAGAGCAATCTTTTTGGCAATGCAATCCATTCTTGCGATTGTTTGGGGGAAGTTACGTTCGTGCATCCCGATAAGCCCAAAATTTCTCAAGCCTTTTCCACAGTGAAAAATACGTGCGGTCAGCCGTGCAATCAGGTTTGATTCTGTCGGGCGTTCGCTATTGCCCTTGCTGGAAAAGTACTGTCCATCACGCACTCTTCAAAATTATCCAGACCCTCATTTTTGATCTGTTCAAGTTGTGCTTTTTTGATCACCTCCATCGTGTTTTCGCTAATGATATTGAGGTGATAAAGAAAACAAAGATTCATAACAGTGCCAATTTAGCCACCTTTATGGTCAATTTGTCCTATGTTATGTTGGAAAAAGATAAGGCGAAAATGCTCTTAGTACGCAATGATCTAAAGATGTGGTTTCTCGCACAAAAATAAGTACTTCAGATATTAAAAACGTGTGAGGAAAATGCCAATGGTGTTTTTATTCAGGAGCTCATTAGAAAAATATCAATGAAAACAATGGTCAATGCAAAGGATATGGTCTCTTAAGTGGCATAGGTATTGTATTTAAGGCGTTAATATTATTGGATATTGTTAAAAAACAACGACAAAAAAACCGCTAACAGATGTTAGCGGTTTTTTTAATTAAATTTCTGGCAATGACCTACTTTCCCGTGGGGAACCCCAGAGTATCATCGGCGATGAGAGGCTTAGCTTCTGAGTTCGGGATGGTATCA
>JAUZRG010000084.1 GCA_030950585.1 Mariprofundaceae bacterium
CATGCAATAAGTCAGCTGAAACAAAGGGCATATCAGCAGCCACAATCAAGACCCATGCGCTGGTGCATGCCTGCAATGCCGCTGCAATGCCTGCCATCGGACTTTCGGTTGTGGCTTGATCCAAAATTTGCGCACACGGCATATCTTCTTTTGCATCATGCACGCTCACAAAGGTTTCGGAAAATAACGGCGATACGCGCGAAAAGGTGTGCTGCAACAAGCTTCGCCCATCCAACATCAGCGTGGTCTTATCTTGCCCCATGCGCTTTGACTTTCCACCCGCCAAAAGGACTGCGGTGCAATCTTCAATCATCGCCAATCGGAATCGCCTCACCATCCAAGCTTAGGGTGTTTTTATCTTGCCAATACTGCTTCACACCTGCCTCACCTTTGTGTTCTGCCCATGCTTGGAGCTGGGTTCTCTCACCTTGGTAGTCATACAATGGCACTCCAAAACCACAAGAGGTATGGACCAAATCCACATGCATATCAAAGATTTGCCGAGCACCTGCAATGGGTTCAAATAAACCATACAAGGCATCCCATTGCAGATCTGAAGTCAGCACCATTTTGGCTTGTCCATACAAACGCAAAATCATCGGTGGCCCTGTAAAAGCATTAAACATCACCGTCATGCGTTCATCTGATTGTAAGTGGGCGGCTGTTTCGTTGCCACTACCTGTGATGTTTAACCACAGCACGCGGTTGGGCGAGAGCACACGCAACGAATCCAAACCCTTGGGTGAAATATTAATGCGGCTATCGGCTGTGGCTGTGCCCACAAAAAAGATCTTTTGCTTTTCGATAAAACTCTCATGTTTTTCTGATATTTCGCTGTATTTTTCACCCATGATTCACCCCTGTTTGCAACCAGTTTTTGATAAAAAGACTTAAAGCGTCGATGTCATCCAATGCCAACTGTGGGCAAGGCACATCCAAGTCTGGTACATCGCTCACCACGGCCAATAACTCATCGGCATGACAACGTGCTTGCATGGAGCGCGCCGCACGCACCACCTCAATTTTATGGCCTTGCATGCTATGATAACCTTCCACCAGCACCACATCGTGATCGCTGGCATAACGATTCGCCCATTGTTGAGGTGTAAAATCTTCTGACAAATCACAGACCATCATCCATTGCCCAGCCCCAACCAAAGCCGAGGTGTCCGCGCCCGCTTGTTTGTGGCGCCAACTGTCTTTGCCGCGCTTATCCATATCGACAGCATGATGGGTGTGCTTGAGTGTGGCCACACGTAGACCTTTGGCTTTTAAGTCAGGGATCAAACGCTCCAACAAGGTGGTTTTTCCTGAGCCGCTATAACCCACGATATGCAATAAGGGCACATTCATGGGTGTGAACTCACCCAGCTATCACCTTGGGGCGTGACTTCTTTTTTCCAAATGGGAACCCGTTTCTTGAGGGTATCAATCAACCATTCACAGGCTAAGAATGCCGCCTTGCGATGCTCTGACCCCACCACAATCAATACAATTTGATCGCCTGCATGCACCGTGGTCACACGGTGAACCATGCGCACCTCAATAATATCAAAAGTTTCCAATGCCTCATCACGCAACGCCTGCATCGCAGCTGTGGCCATACCCGCGTATTGCTCAAAACAAATCGAATACACATCACGGCCTTCGGAGAAGTCACGCGCACAACCTAAAAAGGTCGTGATACCCCCAATACGCTTGGAGCTGGCACGCAAAGCATTGACCTCTTCCTCAAGTGAAAAATCTTCTTCTTGTATACGAATGGCATCCATACTCATCCTCCAGAAAAGGGTGGCATGATGGCCACTTCATCACCATTTTGAATGATCATATCAACATCGCGCACTTGCTCTTGATTCACCGCAAGCAGCAACGGCATCGAAGCATCACAACCCACAGCCTTCATCACATCGGCCAAGGATTGATTGCCTTCCAAACACAAACTACGCCGACCCATTTGATCGGCAATATAACCAAAAAATAAAACCTTAATCATATGCTTTTAAGCATGAAAACATGCACCTTCCTATCAATCATATATACCCATCACAGCTCAATCCACAAGCATTTGTTGCAAGATCTGTTTCACTTCTTTTATTGAGCCTTTAGCAATAGAACCAAGGTGTTTTACAATCCGACGCTTATCGATGGTACGAATTTGATCAACAGCAATGCTGCTTTTTTTATTCTGAAATTGAATGGCAACACGCCAAGGGTAAATACGTCTATTCGATGTCATGGGTGCAATTTGAACTGTGCGCAGGTTTGCATTCATTTCATCAGGGGAAATAAGCAAACATGGCCGTGTTTTTTGAATTTTAGAGCCCAGCGTCGGATCTAAGTTAACCAAATAAACGTCATATTGTTTTACCACTGCCAAACCTCATCATCATCCAACACATCTGTGATAAGCAAAGCATCATCTCCTAATTCATGGCAATGTTTTGCAGCTTTTGCCCAACCCTCTCTTGGTTTTTTATGAATAGGCCTGAGTACAATTTCATTATCTTGAAC
>JAUZRG010000085.1 GCA_030950585.1 Mariprofundaceae bacterium
CGAGCATCGTTACTCGCCCCGTCATCGAAAGTATAGCTTCGGCAAGAACTGAGAGCTGTCGGAATGTTTTTGCATCCAAAAGGTTGCGAGCTGATGAAAGGATGTGCATGATTTTGTTCATGGGTATCTACCGGGCTTTATTGTTTTATTTCCTGAAAAAAATAAAGACTAGGGTTCGATAGATACCCTATCAATTTTGGCGAAGGTATTGCCATTAAATCATAGGTTGCTTTTACATTTCTAATAAGAACATAATAAAATATACAATTTTTGAGCAAAACAGACCTTAACTTAATGGCAGTGCACCCCAGCCTAGGAGCTTTTAACTATGCGTCCCATAAAACAGCGACGCTCACTACCCTTTAAAAGTAAAGCTGTGCTTTTCCATAGCTCTTGTTCTTCTATACTCGGTTTTCTATAAGCAATGCTCATTGCTTGGGAATTTAAAATAGCTTGACCATCAAAATAATGATTTTTACTTATCTTATTGATATTAAAGATTTGTTTTTTTTGTATGGCTGAGTCGTTACTTTAAAACTGACTTTAATCATATTTCTAATATGTAAATTTTCTTTGTCGCTCCAAGATGGGGCGTATTTCAAAGATGTCATTTTGCTTTTTTTAAACTTAATGCTACGCTTTTCATGGAGTCCCTAAACCCTCAAGATAGATAGTCACAATAAACCCTCAAGATGAAGTCCTTAAACATACCAAAACCCTCAAGATGGTTGCGTGTTTATCATCTCAACGGCATGATTTAATATTTCATACATTAACACCAAAGGTTATCATCATGCGTTACTACACCCCACCCTTTCAGATAAGCAGCCAAGTCTTAAGTTTGGTGGCAGATATTTGTGAAATGGTTGGCCAGAAATCTGCACAAGAAGACCTCACTAAGCCTCAGAAAAAAGACCAACGCTCACACTGTATTCAAGGATGTTTAGCTCTTGAGGGAAACAACCTTGATCAAACACAAATCACATCCATTCTAGCAGGACAGAATGTCACAGCATCACTCAAAGACATTCAAGAGGCTTACCATCTAAACAACGCCTTGAATCACCTACTAACATGGCAGAAAGATAGCGAAAAAGATCTATGCGATGCCCATAAAATTATAACCATGCATCTCATGGATGAACAAATACATGGTTACCGTAAGCATGACCTTTCATCACAACACCCACCTGCCAGTCGTGTACCCTTAATGGTACTACAACTTTTAGACTGGTTAAGTCACACAAAAGATCACCCCCTCATTGTGAGCTGTATTTTTCACTACGAATTTCAACTCATTCAACCCTTTAGCCAAAGCAATGCACGCATGGCACGTCTATGGCAGAACCTTATTCTCGCCCAATGGAACCCTCTCTTTCACAATTTACCCATTGAAGCAATGATTCACCAACACCAAGAATCCCTCAAGGAAATTCCACAAGATAACCTTGCAGAACCCCTAACCACAGAGACCCTTAAGATGATCTCTATAGCCCTCAAGTTATATAGAAACCCTCAAGAAAAAAGTCAGACATCGGAGCAGATGCCTCAAGAATATCCAACTACCCCCTCAGACTCAAGCGCAGTAACACCCCAAGTAAACAGACTCTTACATGTGATGCAAGGAGAAATGACACGAGAGAAGATGCAAGAAGAACTCGGGTTATCCGATAGAAAGTCTTTCCGTCTACGTTACATTGTCCCCGCACTACAAGCAGGACTCATTGAAATGACTATTCCAGATAAACCCAATAGCAAAGCACAAAAATACAGAAAGACCCTAAAATGACATCATGCCTTTCTCAAACACAACATAACTCTGAAGTGATGAACACGCCGCCTATTCATAAACGTTTTGTCTGACCTATCAAAGAATATATGCCCTTATGCTTAAAAACTAACCTCAAGGGCACTATAACATGGTGAAAAAAAGTCATTTTAAGTAACTATCCTTTAGGTAGTTCTTAAGTAACTTCTCATAAAGTGCAGGTAAGGAACAGAGTCTGAAAAATAAAAGTCTTTATGTTTTATAGACTTACATTTTTAATGTCGGCTATGATCATGCCATTTGCCTAAACTTTATGAGAAGTTACGTTCTTAATTGGTTATATCATTAAAGCGGGTGTTGATATTAAGAAATACTTTGGCGTTGAACTACGCACAGGTGCAACAGGCAATGCTAACACCTCGGGACTTATCCTTGGTGTACCAACCACGATGACCTCTAAACTAGATAACTTCGTTGCCTATTACCTCAAAGCACAAATGCCTTTTGATAATGGTTTCGGTGTTTATGCCTTACTGATAGGCTCTAATGAGAGCCTATCAGTAACAGTAAAAGAGCAGCACTTCCCGCTAGCCTATAAATCCCTTTACTTGTAACGTTTCCAAAAAGAGTCTTTCGCAGACTATTAAATTGATTGAGGTGTCCTATGAAGGAAAGCAGGTTTAGGAAAGACCTTTCGATTAAGGGCTTGC
>JAUZRG010000086.1 GCA_030950585.1 Mariprofundaceae bacterium
ATGGAAAACACCCTTCGCGTGCAGTTATGGCAGTCTGTTGCAAAATTACCTATCGAGGCCAATAGCCCAGAATGGGAAACTTTACGTCGTCATAACAATATTGAAAGCCCGCAAGAGCTTCAAGAACTGATGGGATGGGTACATCAACAATTTAGTGATTTATTGGCTGAGGATGTTCTCACAGCACCATAAAAAAAGCTCTCATTTGTGACCACATGAGCATGCTAAAAATTTAAAAAGCATGCTCATGGACAATGAAACTAAGCTTTATACTTATAACTCGCTTCACGATCCCTATGTTCATATTCACCCATAGCCATATCCGTCAAGATAGAATCAACCATCTTATCATTAAAATCACGCTCTAAAACAAGCGTCATATCAGTGCTACTAATCACCGTTTCTTCACGGGTTTTTTTATCAATTTTTACAAACATTGAGACTCCTAAATAAGTATTCCAATAAGCCCCATCATGCGATGGGCGGGGCATTGTGCACCTTAAAGGAATAACAGCAATCTGGATGCAGTTAGTTCAGTGTTACATTGGCTATATTGGTCGTATAAGGATGAGAAAATGTACTTTTAAAGTGACCATTCATTCAACAAATGGTTTATGTATGCCTTGTTTTAAAGAAGCAAACAATGGACGAACACCAAGCAACTTAAAGTATATTAAAAACCATCGGCTTGAAGCTATTGAGCATCAATGGCAGTTTTTTTATAATAAAGAATTCCCTAAAGACTTTGAAGGTGTTGAGGTTGCTGGATGTCTTTCTAGTGCTCTTTGCATAAGCAAACAAAAAAGCACCGTTTTTCAACGGTGCTTTTTTTATGAAACGACAGTATATTATCAGTAATTAATGCTGACTAACAAATGCCCGTGCTTGTGATGAACTAAGCGATTCAACCTCTTTAGAAGTCGGTACATTTAATGTTGCACCTAATTTCAACATGCCTAGTTTATTATTCTTAAAAGCCTGTTTATTTTTCTTCAACAAGGCAGCCATAATTTGTGCGATACTATAGCGTGCATCAACACGTAATTTTTTCGCAATTGAGAACATCGTATCGCCTTTGACGATAGGTCCGTAACTCGTGCTACTTGACCAATTAAGCATTGATTTCTTCGTGTATTCTTTTTGCTTGTTATCGTCACCAAGCTGATTCGACAACTCTTTGTTTAACAAAGCTTTTTCTTTCATAGTAGCCGGTTTTTTTATAACTACTTTTGCCACAGGTTTAACTATTTTAATGCCTTGAACTTGTTCAATAGACATAAATGTATTTTGGCAACCTTTAGGCAAGGCTCTGAGCATTGGTTCTTGTGTCGATGCCAACAAGGCTGAAAGCTCTTGTGTTTTTAATTCCATCATCGGCAATTCATACAAATCACGTTCACCCAATAAAAAGGCATGAAATGCACGTTGCATATGATGTGCCCCTTCTTCAGCCAAACTAGATGCTTTTGCTGCATCCCGTCTAGTAGACTCAATACCTGCAAACTCTTCCAATAACATTTGACGGTTTGCTGACCAACAGTGACTTAAGCGACGGTTACCATTCTTATAAGGATTTTCAACTTGCTGCTCTATTTTCTTTCTGAGAATTTCTTTTTGTGCAGCTAAAGTATCTAACTCATGATTCATCTTCATTGAAATCGCTTGCAAGGCAGCCCGATGCAAGGACAATGAATAGCGAATCATGGTTTCACGCTGACGCAGTTCATTTTCCAAAACAGCATTATCCAAACGCGCCACTAAAATAGCAGGCGTATGTTCCATTAAGCTTTCAATGCGTTGGCCATTAATTTCTAAGATTTCAATTTGTCTATTTACCAAAACCAAATTATCAGCAATTTCTTGTGGTAAATTAACTGACTTACGTTCTCGTATAGGCTCAGAAACATGATCCTCTTCGCCTTTTGGCCATAACCAATCTAATTTATGACCAAGATAATCCATGTTTTTACTGACAAATCCTTTCTCATTATCATCCGATAATTGGCTTAAAGTTGAGAAATAACTATACAACAAACTGCGTTGCCGACGTAGTTGATGCACCAATTCATAATAATTAGCGACTTCTTTATTTTGTGTTTGAATCAAACGGTTCGCAGTTGAACCATTTAGATGACGACGATTTAAACTCACCACAGCATCACTGCTTGCAAAAGCAGATTTCTTAGCCTGTTGCAATAATACATCTGATGTATCTAAATACTGTTTACTTGAATCCACAAAAGGCTGAATCGGCACTGATTGCTTCGCAGCACACGATGTTAACACCAATAAAAATAGACAAAAGACAATACGCATTAAAACTCCCCTTTATAAAACCAACATACCTACAGCTGTTTCTTTACCCTGACGATTATAACTATGATAATGAATGGAATGGTCATCGATAATTTGCAAAGTAACCGTTACCATTTCTTTGCATGCATCCGTGCCTACATAAAATTTTTGTGAAAAAGTCGCTTTTTCACCTTCCATTTTTTGCAAGGTCAAATCGCCATAGCACTCCATATCCATATAACTCACACGATGAGCATTGTTTGAAAGATCAATTTCCATCTTCCACTTCATGTTTTCTGTTTCTTTAAAACCCACTCCAAACCAACGCTTTTTAAAAGCAAGGCTGTCCAAATTAAGACCTGTTAAAGGAGAAGAAGCCTTGGTCTCAGCTGTTGAGATAGGGCTGGGCTTCACACCTGCACAAGCACTCAACATCAAACCAAATAATAATAAAATTAAATATTTCATATTCCACACAAGCCTTCTCCTCAATATCTATATATCTTTTAATTCAATTGAATCATACCAGCACCAACAGTGGCATTGCTAAAACTATCAATCACAATCACGCTACCCGTCGCACGAATCACTTTATAATCATCGACATGCATTTCCTGCATCAATTTAAATGACACCTGACCAATGTCATTCACAGCCAATGTATCCACACCACTTTCACCTTCAAGGGTTTGAATATTCGTACGAGAAACGATCTCATCCACCATGACTTTGACTGTATTAGAGTTGTTTTTTAGCAAATACTTTTTACGTTTTTGCAAAGGCTCTTCGCCCATCCAACAAATCATCGCTGTGAGTTGTTTAGTACTCGTTGGCAATGCTGCCTTGGGAACCAGCATATCGCCACGAGATAGATCAATTTCATCTTCCAAGACCACAGTCACACTTTGCGGAGCAAATGCAGATTGCAGATTGCCATCAAAGGTTGTTATTTCTTTGATTTTTGAGCTTTTTCCTGAAGGTAAAGCCACCACATCATCACCAACATGCATGCTTCCTGAAGCGATACGACCCGCAAAACCACGATAATCATGGTATTCTTCACTTTGAGGACGCACAACCAACTGCACAGGAAAACGCATATCTTGTTCGGTAATATGGTTACTAACTTCAATTTTCTCTAGTGTATTTAACACGGTATTGCCTTCATACCAAGGCATCTTGTCACCGCGCTTCACCACCATATCACCTTCAAGGGCTGATACAGGAATACAAATCAAATCTTGAATACCTTGCTCGGCACAATACGCACGTAAATCATCACGAATGCTTTCAAATGTTTGTTGATCATAATCGACCAAATCCATTTTATTGATAGCAACCACTAAGTGAGGAATGCCTAACAAACTAACAATATGTGTATGACGACGTGTTTGTGGTAAAATACCTTTGCGGGCATCCAGCAAAATCACCGCAACATTGGCAGTGCTCGCACCTGTAATGGCATTGCGTGTATATTGCTCATGACCAGGACAATCTGCCATGATAAACTTACGTTTTGGTGTTGAAAAATAACGATAAGCCACATCAATGGTGATGCCTTGTTCACGTTCAGCCTGTAAACCATCGGTCAACATGGCTAAATCAATATCTTTGCCTGAAGAAATACCTTCTTTGCCTTTTTGCTTGCGCACAGCATGTAATTGATCTTCAAAAGCACCTTTAGTATCAAACAATAAACGACCAATCAAGGTGGATTTACCATCATCGACACTGCCTACAGTCGCTAATCTTAATAATTGAATCTCTTGATGAGCCACTAGAAATACCCTTCCTTTTTCTTGTCTTCCATGCTGTTTGAACCATGATCAATAATGCGTGTTTCACGCTCACTGCGCTTGGCCGCACCAGCTTCTGCAATAATCTCATCCATCGTTGTCGCATCTGAGCGCACAGCACCCGTACAAGGTGAACAACCCAAAGTACGAAAGCGTGACATGATCATTTTGGGTTTTTCACCCGGAATCAATAAGCTTTCATCTTCAACAGGAATCAATAAGTTACCACGCTCCACCATCAAGCGTTCTTTTGCAAAATACAAGGGTACAATCGGAATGTTTTCATCACGGATATAGGTCCAAATATCCATTTCTGTCCAGTTAGAGATTGGAAAAATCCGAGCCGATTCACCTTCGTGAATACGGCCATTGTAATTATCCCAAAGTTCAGGGCGTTGATTTTTAGGATCCCACTGACCAAATTCATCACGGATAGAAAACACACGCTCTTTTGCGCGTGAACGCTCTTCGTCACGACGCGCACCACCAAAAGCAGCATCATAGCCGCCCTTTTCTAAAGCATTCAGTAAGCCTTCTGTCTTCAAGGCACCACAACAACGTGCCACACCAAATTCCTTGGGGTTCATGCCGCTTGCAATTGCAGCTTCATTTTTTGAAACAATCAAATCAGCACCAACTTCGCGACAATAATTATCACGAAATTCATACATCTCTTTGAATTTATAACCTGTATCCACATGCAACAAAGAAAAAGGTAGCTTACCTGGGTAAAATGCTTTGCGTGCTAGATGCAACATCACGCTAGAATCTTTACCCACAGAGTAAAGCATCACTGGATTGCGAAATTCACCCACAACTTCACGCATAATATGGATTGATTCACTTTCCAAAGCCTGTAAATGGCTGAGTTCAGGCATTCGTATCTCCTACTTAACTGTAATCTTAATGGTCTGGCTCATATTTTGGCCATAAGAACGATGAAACCCATCGGCAAATTGCAAGGTTAGCGTGTGCTCACCAGGGGTTAGCGTCAAGGTGGTTTTCGTTTGACCTTTACCAAAATGTTGATGAGTTTCATCTTTAGGAACGGTTTGTCCACTGGGTATAAACTGACCATCAATGATAAGGTGATGGTGGCCGCTTGATGGCCTCACTTCACCTGCTGGTTCAACATCCATACCTGTCACGCCCATCTCGACATCGAAACTCTGCGCCACAATATCACCTTGTTTAGGCATCACAAAATTCACATGTAATTTTTCTGGTGTTAATTCAGTTTCAGCTATGACTTCACTGGCAAAAGCTTGCATGCTAAAAGTCATAATCATAAAAAACAATACACTATATTTTTTCATCATATCCATTCCTATTCTTCCAAAGGCGGCATATTGTTATCTTTCTTTCGCCTGTCGTCTAGCAAATATAGCTTAAGAAAAAATCATGTCATAAAGATGACACATATTTCAACAATTATTCCCGCCATATTTCAACAAACAGGAAAGATAGCATGACATATGCACCAGCAGACCAAACAGAGCAAAACGCAAGCACAGCATTTGAAAATATTTTCACATTATTTAAAACATTAGATATAAGTAAGCACATGAGCGAACTGGATTTAAAATTAATTTTTAAACACATGACGATTCACCAATATCAAAAAGGAGAAATCATCTACAGTGCTGGGCATGACTCCAAAGGCGAGTTATCGTTAATCATTTCAGGTCAAGTCTCTGCCTTAGATCAAAGTGGTCATCAATACACCACATTATCCTCAGGTGATGTTTTTGGCCTTTTTTCATTTTTAGATGATGAACGCATTCATTCAGCCACAGTTCGATCAGATTCCGACTTACAAGTTGTCAAACTGAGTCGTGCGAGCTTTGATCGTATCGCAAGCTTTCAACCCATGTTGGAAAATTTATTATTGCATTTTATGTTTCAACTTCTTAGCAAAACAACGCTTAAAATTGAGAATGAGTACGCCGCGATGCATGAATATGCATTAGGTCGAAAAGTCTAGTTTTTTATTTTTCTTGCCGTTTATTGCTTATTTTTTCAGTCTTTGGCACATGAACGTATCTGATTTTGATTTTGACCTTCCCCCTTCTTTGATCGCTAGCCATCCACCAAAATACCGTGAGGATGCGCGATTATTGCAAGTTAATGGCCTAAAGAACTTGAGTATTCGTGACTTAGCACAACTTGCACAACAAGGGGATGTTTGGGTCATCAATAATACCTGTGTGATTCCTGCGCGTTTATTTGGAAAGCGTGCCACGGGCGGAAAGGTAGAGTTATTATTGCTTCAAGCAGATAGCCACAATCAATGGCAAGCATGGCTTAAAAGCAATAACAAGCTGAAAGAAGGTGAAGTCATTCAGATTGCTGATGATTTTTCGATTGAACTTCAGCATCGCAAAGGTAAAACATGGATCATTCAATTAAATACGGATGATGTTGATGCCGCACTAAGCCAACATGGTCATATGCCTTTGCCTCCTTATATCAACCGCGCTGATATTTTAGAAGATAAAGAGCGTTACCAAACCGTTTTTGCCAAACAAAAAGGTGCAGTTGCAGCCCCGACGGCGGGTTTACATTTAACCCATGAACTCATGCAACACATCAAAACCCAAGGTGCTTCCTTTCATGAAGTCACCCTGCATGTGGGTGCTGGAACTTTTCAGCCCGTGCAGGCAGAGACCTTAGCAGAACATCAAATGCATTCAGAATATTATGATATACCTCAAAGTACCGCTGATGCCGTCAACCTCGCACGCAAAGAAAATAGACGTGTGATCGCTGTTGGCACCACCAGTTTACGCAGCCTCGAAGCCGCCTTTAAAGATGGAGATGTTCAAGCAGGCTCAGATTATACCGATATTTTCATCTACCCCAGTTGCCAACTCAATGTCGTCAATACCTTACTCACCAACTTTCATCTTCCTCGCTCCACCCTACTCATGCTTGTGAGTGCGATGGCTGGAACGGATACTATTATGCACGCTTATGAACACGCTAAAGCAGAACAGTATCGCTTCTTTTCTTATGGTGATGCCATGTGGGTGGAAGGAAAGAGCTGACACAAACCATAAACAACGCTTACACTCACACTCATTTAGCGATAGGGAATCACTATGATTAATGTGCATCAACTCTGTTTTGATTACGAAAATAAACGGGCTTTAGATCAAGTTAGTTTTAAACTACCTAGGCAAAGTATCACTGCGCTTGTCGGTGCTAATGGTGCGGGTAAAACCACTTTATTGCGCTGTTTGTCGGCCTTAGAAGCCCCGACATCGGGTCAAATCAGAATTGATGGACTGAATACCCAAGAGCAACCACGCCAATGTCATCAGAAAATTGGTTATTTATCTGATTTCTTTGGCTTATATGAAGAATTAACGGTGCAACAGTGTCTACATCACCGCTGTTTACTCTACGGCATTGATCCGATTCAACCACGCATTGATGAAACGGTTGAACTCACGGGCTTAAGCTCACGCCTGCACGATCGTGCAGGCCACTTGTCGCGTGGTTTACGGCAGCGATTAGCCATCTCTCAAGCCATTATTCATCGACCAAATTTACTCTTATTGGATGAGCCAGCATCTGGGCTTGATC
This sequence comes from Mariprofundaceae bacterium, assembly GCA_030950585.1. Classification (GTDB taxonomy): domain Bacteria; phylum Pseudomonadota; class Zetaproteobacteria; order Mariprofundales; family Mariprofundaceae; genus JAUZRG01. The sequence continues at coordinate 7,680 of JAUZRG010000086.1, forward strand.
CTGAAGCACGTCATGAGCTATCCAAATTGTTTTTATTATTACAATCACAAGGCATGACTATGCTTGTTTCATCGCATATTTTATCTGAGCTTGAGGATTATTGTGATCATATTCTCATGATTCAGGATGGTCAGATGGCGGGTCAACGTCAAATTACCCAGCTTGAGCAAGCTCAGCTATGTTTACAACTCACCACGCCTTGCCAACGGTTAGATGCCTTATTAAGCCAGCATGAGAACATTAGCGATATTCACATTGATGGCAGCCAAGCGAACTTCAGTTTTTCAGGTGATTTACAAGCACGTCAGCAACTTTTACAACAGCTGATACAAGAAGGCATGCCTCTTTATAGCTTCACGGAACAGCAACTTAAACTACAAGATGTCTACAGCCAACTTCGTGGAGAACAATCATGAATCCTGAATTACAACGCAACTTCTGGCTTGAATACTCTCTCAACCGTTTATTGATGCTGCCTATCATCTTAGGAATGATATTTTATATTGTATACCTATTAAGTGGTGAACTTGCACAAGCTGCTAATCTCACCGCCAAAGCATGCTTTGTGTTTTTCGCTATTATTTGGGCAAGTCGTCAGCTCAGTGACTCTCTCATTGAAGAAGTTCGCCAGCATACTTGGGATTGGCAACGTATTTCATCTATTTCCCCTTGGTCACTTTTATGGGGAAAATGGTTGGGGTCTACTCTTTATTCATGGTATGGAGCCACACTTAGCCTCATCATCATGATAGCATCCTCTTCTTTGAGCCTGCAAACGAACGTCTATGAACTGGTTGCCATGATTTGCTGTGCCCTATTTGGTCAAGGCATCGCCCTACTGGTCTGTCTGCAAATGTTTAAACGTGACCGCACGTTAATACGCTTTCATAGCCATTTAGCTCACTTAAGTGGTGTTATCAGCGCGCTCGTATTAATTACAATCGTTTGGACAAGTGAAAACACATGGTTTGAACATTGGTACAACATCGAAGCCAATCATCAGACCTTTATTTTGTTATCATTATGCACGTTCTGTTTTTGGGTTATCTTAGGAAATTATCGTCTTATTTCAGATGATCTGCAAATTTCTAACAGTGGCGGAGCTTGGTTTTCTTTTGTGCTATTTTCACTTTTTTATAGCAGCGGCATCATGCAAACCCCATTTAGCGGACTTGGTTTTTTTGCTGCTATGGCTCTAAGCTATCTTATGCTCATTTTAGAAGGATCCAAGCCCAGCCGATTACGCCAACTGACAACGGAAATATCACAAAATAAATGGAAAAAAGTAGCTGAACTCACACCTTGCTGGATGATTGGCCTTATCCCTACAGGCATCTACCTTGTGATCTTAGTCTTCACGACAGCAGAACAAGACATGCTCTTTTTTAAACAAGAATTACACTTTTTCTATATTGCGCTGTTTCTCTTTTTCTTACGCGATGTTGGCATCGTGACTTGGATTCAAAAAACGCATAAATCCAAGCGCAGCGATGCCAGTATTCTGCTTTATTTTGTAATCATCTATGCCTTGTTACCTGCGCTATTCACGGCACTTAGTCTGTTCGGCGCATTACAAGCCATAATATCAACACCATCAGTCATCAGCTGCCTTGCAGCAGCCGTGCAACTTTTAGGATTAGCCTTTATTTCTTGGCCTTATATTCGCCCGAACGCATTGATGAAGCCAACTGATCCAACACACCATTGATAAAATTACGGGCTGGAATGTCTGCATACATATTGGTGAGCTCAAGTGCTTCATTGATCACGACGCGATAAGGAATATCGGATCGTTGCATGAGCTCCCAACTTGCAAGGCGCAACACACTCAGTTCCACTTTACCAATACTACGAATACTACGACCACGCACTACTTTGCTTAACGCTTCATCAATTTTCACAACCATTGGCACAATCGCCTCTAAGGCCTTATGTATAAAGTCTTTATCTTGGTCTTTACGCTCTTCTAAAGCCAAACGATCTTGCAGTTGTGCTTTTAAAGTTATTGGATCTTGTTGTGAGCTATCCCATGCATAAAGGATCTCAATAATTGATTGTCGTGCTTGATGACGATTTGACACTTAACCCTCCAAAGATTGCAATAAACATGCAATCTCAACCGCTGTTAACGCTGCTTCTGCACCTTTATGGCCGTGCTTTCCACCAATACGTTCTTGTGCTTGTTCTTCAGTATCCAAAGTCAACACACCATTACCGAGGCCAATATCACCACGTTGTGCAAGTTTGGACATGGTATCTGTGACACCCTGACATACATATTCAAAATGTGCTGTTGCGCCGCGCATCACACAGCCAAGGCAAACAATGGCTTGATGCCCACCAAGCTGTGCCAAACGATTGGCAACGGTGGAAATTTCAAAGGCTCCTGGCACATAGAAAACACTGATTTGTGTTTCTGCAAAGCCATGATCCAGCAATGCTTTTTTGGCACCATCTAGCAATGCATCGGTAATATGCGCATTAAATCGACTCACCACAATCGCGACATTCAAACCTGTCGCCTCAATTTTATCACCTAAATGGGGTGCATGAATACTCATAACTCCTCCATAGTTAAAAGATGACCCATTTTATCACGTTTGCTACGTAAATAATTGATATTATGCTCATGTGCGATGGTTTCTAGTTGCACACGCTCAACAACTTCCAAACCATAACCATGCAAGGCAACAATTTTCTTTGGGTTATTGGTTAATAGTTTCAACTGGCGAACACCAATTTCTCTTAAAATTTGCGCACCAATACCATAATCGCGCAAGTCTGCTTTAAAGCCTAATTGCTTATTTGCTTCAACCGTATCATGCCCTTCGTCTTGCAGCATATAAGCTTTTAACTTATTAATTAAGCCAATACCTCTCCCTTCTTGACGTAAATAAAGAATCACGCCTTCACCTTTCGCGCTGACTTGTGCTATCGCAGCATGCAATTGAGACCCACAATCACAACGACGGGATGCAAACACATCACCCGTTAAACATTCTGAATGCACACGCACCAAACAAGGTTTTTCTGGACTAGGCTCACCCATCACCAAGGCAACATGCTCCGATTTATCCACAGCATTGCTATAAGCCAACAAACGAAAATTACCAAACTCTGTCGGCAAGGTCACTTCCGCTTCACGCTTAATCAAGGAATCATGTTTTAAACGATGACTAATCAAGTCAGCAATACAACCGACTTTCAGGCCATGTTTTTTCGCAAACACTTTTAATTCAGGCATTCTTGCCATGCTGCCATCTTCATTCATGATTTCACAAATGACACCTGCTTTTTTTAACCCCGCCAAACGGCAAAGGTCAATACTCGCTTCGGTATGACCAGCACGCACTAGCACGCCTCCATCTTGTGCCATCAAGGGAAAGATGTGACCAGGGCTAATCACATCAGCAGCACTGGCTATTTCTGCACTTGCCACCTGAATGGTTTTGGCTCTATCACCCGCAGAAATACCCGTTGTCACCCCTTCAGCCGCTTCAATGGATACGGTAAAGTTGGACTTGAATTTGGCATTGGTATCAGCCGACATCAACGGCAAATTCAACTTCTTAACCTTGGCTTCAGTCAGAGCCAAGCAAATCAAACCGCGCGCATGGGTCGCCATAAAGTTCACGGCTTCTGGGGTAATCCATTCCGCAGCCATGACTAAATCACCTTCGTTTTCACGATCTTCATCATCGGCCAAGATAATCATGCGTCCACAACGCAGTTCCTCTAATAGTTCTTCACATGTTGCAAGACTCATGTTCTCTCCTTTCCGACCAGATGTGCCGCCAATAAACGCTGGGCATAACGAGCCATTAAATCTATTTCAATGTTCACCACATCAGCTGCTTTTAACTGGCCTAATGTGGTGACTTCTAAGGTATGGGGAATAAGATTCACTGAAAAATGATCTTCATGAACCGTATTCACTGTCAAACTTACCCCGTGAATACACACAGAGCCTTTGGCTGCCACCATCGGCAACAAACGATCTGAAAGCGAGATGCGCAAGCAGATGTGTTCGCCCACAGCATCCATAGACACAATTCGACTGAGTTCATCGACATGCCCACTCACCATATGACCCCCAAGCGGATCACCCACCCTTAAGGCTGGCTCAAGATTCACAGCACTACCTTCAGTCAGTTGACCAAAGCTCGTACACTTGAGTGTTTCTAAAGATAAGCTTGCCTGAAACTGCTGGCTTTTCGGGAAAGCCGTGATGGTGAGGCAACAGCCATTCACCGCCACCGAATCCCCCACAGCCCATGACTGCATATCCAGCTTTGTTGCAAAACACATATGTGTTTGCATCTCTTGGGCATCTATCATGACAATAGACCCCACATCTTGAATGATTCCTGTAAACATGCGCCGCATGCTAGCCTAAAATGATTGTGAGGTTACAGACATATCACTGACTATCTCGCATAGGCTGTTCAATATATACCCTGATCTTCAAAAAACGCTTTCCAACAGAGCTATCTTTAATAAAGGTATATAGCTGTTATCTACACCTTTAAAAATAAAGTAATCATCTTATGTAAAGATAACAACGATGAATCAAATTAAACGTTTCTTCTCAAATAACAAAGCACCGAAGCCCAATCAGGGAATTGATCTGTGCCAAAGTGCAAATGCTCACCTTGAAAACGGTCTGTACCATTCTTTAAGCGGTCATCAATCAAAAAATGACCCACATTCAAATTTTTATGATGCGATAAAATTAAACGACGGTTAGCCGCCTCTCCCAAATGTTGTTTGACCCAATTCAATTTATCAGACCAAGCTGAAGCATTTTGCCACGGTGCTGTCGACAATAAGTACGTATCAAATAAAGCTGACAAGCTATGAAAAGATGCAATGGCATCAGGCATGGCTTGCATCATCGAGAAAATATTTGGTACTTCATCCAGTCGGCCTTCGTACTCAGATAATGTTTGTGAGGACAAATGCACAAAAGAGGATTCAAAATCGACCAAAACATTGTCCATATCAATATATAAAACTTTCTTTTTCATCATTAATCCTATGCTTTTTTATGCTGTGCGCCAATCCTAACATGATCTTTTCAGCTCTTTTCAAAACCTGATTTACAAAGTGTTTTTTTAGCGTTCATGGTTGTTTAATAAAAAATTATTTTTTGAAAGGAACCAATGCCTTATCTTTTTGCAATTGAATAAAAAATGATACTGTTATTTTTTTTAAATATATGCAGAGAGTCCCGCTAAGGATTATCCACCCTTAAAACAGTGTGTTACAGTCATTTATTCATTTAAAAATGAGTAGTGATACGCTTAGCAGAAACTTCTGACATATATTATTTACCGGGGAGGGTGATATGTTATTTCGTTTTTTTCGTATACGTTGTTGTTCATTGTGGTTTTTTTTCCCAGTGTTCTTTTAGCAGAATCTGATTTTTCGACAGTTAATTTTCGCATTAATATGAATCAAATCAGTCATATCAATGAAAAAGAACAAACGTTTGATGCAGATTTTTATTTGTGGGTCACACGCGATCAAAAGGACTTGGTTAAGCCACAGTTTGAGATTATTAATGCCGCCACCTACAGCAATGATTCAAGTGAAGGCATGACATGGGAGAATACGCTCGATGATCGCGTAGAAACATCTATGCGCATTAAGGGAACATTCAACTCACACATGGAGTTAAGTAAATTTCCTTTTGACCATCAATCCTTACAAATTATCATTGAAGATTTCAATAGCACTGAAAATAGCATGCACTACCTGCCATCCAAGCAGGAATCGACTATTAGTCGTGACCTAAAACTGTCTGACTGGCAAATCCAGTCATTGCACACACAAAGCCAAAAATATAAATACCCATTTATTGATACAGGAAAAACAGAAGAAAGCAGCTATTCACGCTATGTTTTTTCGATACAAATAGAACGGCAATGACACTTCTATATTGTTCGATTTTTCATTCCACTATTAATCATTTTGGGTGTTGCTTACTTGGCTTTCTTTATTCATCTTCTTATGATGCCAGAGTCGGCATGGGCCTAACTTCATTGCTAACCTTAATCGCTTTCGCCTTTTCAGTGAGTGATTTACTGCCTAGAATTAGTTACCCCATTTTTATCGATAATATTTTTATCATGTGTTATTTCTTTGTGCTGTTTGTGATTATGGCCGTATTAATTGAAACCTATTACGATCAAAATGGTTATAATGAGCGAGCACTTAAAATACACCGTTATAGTCGCCCTGTCTTTCTGATTGGTTTCTTATTGGCCACTTACTTTATTGCATTGATGAGTGAACTTTAATGGCGGACTCGTCCGCTTAGAAACCGAACTATTTCTTTCAAATAATTCGGTTTCTAAGCTTATCGAGGGTCGTTGTTTCATAGCTAAAAATCCTTCCACAAGCTGATTGTTTCGCGAAATGATGACATCACGCCTATGCTTTATTTATGCTGTAAACCAATCTTAACATGATCTTTTTCTTGCCCTTCATCATGAATCCATCATTCTAGCTGCATGGATGAAAGAGCACGTATCGAAGGACTGATCGACCGACAAGCCATGTTACGTGGTTGGTCGCAGCATACTAGGGCTGCTTATAAAAGAGATTTATACCACGCCGAAAATTTTTTAAATCAGCAAGAACAAACGATTATATCAGCTCAACGCGAACATATTCTTAGTTACTTGAGCCACTTGCACCAAGAAGGCATGAAAGAAAGCACCCTAAGGCGGCGACGTAGTGCTTTGTCTGTCTGGTTCTCTATTTTGCAAGAGGCTGAGATACGTCAAGATAACCCAGCATCCGACTTACCTCGCATGCAACAAAGTCGGCCTTTGCCCAAGTCCATCACAGAAAGCGATGTGAATGCACTTCTTGAAGCCCCTAATTTATCAAAGAAAACAGGCGTTCGTGATCGTGCTGTTTTAGAGCTCATGTATGCATCGGGTGTACGTGTGAGTGAACTGGCAGCTCTTACTTTGTCCAATATGGATTTAGAAATGTGCTATATCCGTGTGTATGGTAAGGGTGATAAAGAGCGTTTGATCCCTTTTGGTGGCCAAGCACAACGCGCACTTCTCAGTTGGTTAAGCGTGCGCCGCGACATCACAAGCATGGCACAAAGTGCTTATATCTTTCCAAATCGCCAAGGCCGACAAATGTCACGCCAGAACCTTTGGTTGCGCATCAAGAAATACGTGCAGAAAATTGGCTTAACAGAATCACTTTCACCACATACACTTCGCCATGCTTTTGCAACCCACTTGTTGAATAATGGAGCAGACCTCCGAGCATTACAAATGCTACTTGGTCATGCTAAGATTAACACCACAGAAATATACACGGAAGTAAGCCGTGTGCGATTACAAAAAATCATTGAAGAAACACACCCCTTGGGAGAACACAAATGACACAGCAGTTACTACGGACAGCCCACCGCGCCATCCGTGACCGTGACTTCGACATGGCCAAGCGTATTTATAAAGAAATTCGCACCGAGCAAGGGGATAGTGTTGATCCTGATGTCTTGCTGCGTTTTGCTTACTGTGCCGAACAAACAGGTGATTATGAACAAGCTGTTGCCGCTTACCGTGATGTGATGCATAATTATCGTCAGAATGGTGAGCAAGGTGAAGAAGATGCCATCTTTAAAGTTTTACAACGCATGCAAAAATTTAGTGAGGCACGCCAGATTGCAGTTGATAGCTATGCTGACGCTCCCACCCCTAAAAAAACAACCGACTCTCAAATTATTCGAGCCGAAGAAATGGTTGATCCTAAAGAGTTTCAACCCCAAAGCACGCAAATTATGCGCAGGCGTATTCAAATGAAAGCGATGTCAGTCAGTGAAGTGATGGCTTACTTAATGCAAGTGGGTTCAAAACGAATGCTCGAAACAGGTGAGCAACTCTGCGCACAAGGTGCGCCATCCACGCACCTATGGTTATTGTATCAAGGTGAATTAAAGGTCTGGATGGCTGGTTATGATGAAGCTGACAAACTATCAGCAACAGCAGACAAGCCTTGCTTTGTCGGTGAGATTGGCTTTTTTACCAAACAATCACGCGCTGCCACCCTGATTGCTGCCAAGAAAACATCAGTGATTGAACTCTCAGCAAAACAAGTGAATCAGCTATGTAAAAAATACCCCAAGCTAAGGAATGGGCTTGGCCTTATTTTTAGAGAACGCATCTTTGAATGTTATTTGGCTCGTCATGCTGTTTTTGAACGTATGAATGATATTGCGCGCAAACAACTAAGCATTGCCTTTACCCATAAACGCTATCCTGCTGGTAAATTATTAATTCAAGCAGGCCAAGAACATGATGGTATGTATTTAGTGCAAAGTGGCTGCTTACTGTTGCTTGAACCCAAGTCAAAAGATGTTGAAATTAATGCAGAAAATTATAAGGACAATGCCTTGGTCAGTAGCATGTCACCGGGTGACATTATTCACCTTGGTGGTTTATTGCGTGGCTACAAAGGGGAATATCAAGTGGTGACAGCCACAACCGTGGATGTGCTGCATCTCTCAGTGCATGCCTTTGAACCATTCAAAAAAAATCGACCTTGGATTATTCAAGCTATTCTACAGCACAGCCGCAAACCTGCTAGCCAACAAGTGCTTCACCCTGATGATAGCTTTATGTGGAAAATGGATCGCCATGTTGACCTTGACCAAGAACAACTGCGAACCCTTGAGACCACTTTATCATCTTTAAACGTCAAAGACACCGATCAGAGTCAACCGTCATAATCAAGGATTTGACTGGCCAACTCATCCACCATCACCAAAGCATGTTCTGCTAAAAACAGGCGATTGTTTTTTTCACACAATTGCCCTGTTTGCAACCACGGCTTAAAAACGGAGCCAAACATGGCATGACATTTTTGTTGGAAACGTTGTTCAAACCAAGTTAAAGAAACACCCTCAGAACGTCGCAAGGCCAACCATAAACTTTCAGATGCGGCTGTGTTTGAATCCAAACTTTCTTGAAAAGAAATGGCTTGTTTGTTGTCTTGAATATGCGTCATATAAGCTTGTGGCTGATTATGGTTTCGATAACGTGTGACACCACCATCCAACTGATCCCACTTGCCGTTCGCTCCTGCACCAATACCAATATAATCGCGGTACAACCAATAAGCATCATTGTGCTGACACTTCAGTGTTGGTTTTGAGAAGTTTGAAATTTCATAGGCTTGATAGTTATTCTCTTGTAGTAAAGCGCGTGTTTTCCAAAAGAAATCCAAACTTTCATCTTCATCTGCGATAGGCAAAGGTTTCTTGGCATGCGTTGCAGCCAATAACGTGTGTGGCTCAACTGTGAGTTGATAGGCTGAAATATGTTCAGGTTTCAAGGCAATAGCCTGTTCAAGGTGGTTTAACCAATGGGCGATGTTTTGCTTGGGTAAAGCATACATCAAATCCAAATTGATATTATCAAAACCCACATCTCGGGCAATCTTAAACGCCCGATGCACTTCATCAACAGAATGAATGCGCTGCAACCATTTTAGCTCTTGCTCATCAAAACTTTGCACACCAATGGATAAGCGGTTCACGCCAGCTTGTCGATAACCTGTGAAGTGATCCATATCCACCGTACCAGGATTTGCTTCAAGTGAAACTTCGACCGATTCGGCGCAATCAAAGTGCTGATAAGCCGCATCGACAACCGCCTGAATCAATGCAGGCGGAGCCAGCGACGGCGTACCACCACCAAAAAAGATGGTTTTAAGTTGTTTGTGTTGAAACTGTGTTTGCGTTGACCATTGCTTTAACTCCGTAAGCAATGCTGCTTGGTAGGCAGGCCAATCGATATCAGCCTGCACATGTGAGTTAAAATCACAGTAATGGCATTTATGTAAACAAAAAGGAATGTGAACATAAAGACCAAACATCACCACGGTTTGATTAAAAACCTTCACTACCACGCTTCATGCCCACAGAACCTGTGCGGGTCATTTCAATCACACCATGCGGTGTCAACATACGTAAAAAAGCAGATACTTTGTTGGATTTACCTGTTAACTCTAAGCTATAGCTCGATTCTGAGACATCCACCACACGCGCACGAAAGACATCAGCCATACGCAAAACTTCAGCACGCGAGTTTTCATTCGCTTGGACTTTGATGACAATCATCTCACGTTCCATGTGCGCATGTTCGGTTAAATTCTCCACCTTAATCACAGGAATGAGTTTTTGTAGTTGCTTGCGTATTTGCACAATCACGTTTTCTTCACCATAAGTCACAATGGTCATACGACTCATGCTTTCATCTGTGGTGGGTGCAACATTTAGACTTTCAATATTATAGCCACGCGCTGAAAACAAACCTGTAATGCGTGTTAAAACGCCAAACTCATTTTCAACCAAAATAGTAATTATATGCTTCATGCTAACACCATCTCATGCAATCCAGCCCCAGTTGGAACCATTGGGTAAACATTTTCTTCTTTGGATACAACAAAATCAATCAAGACAAAACGATCATTGATCGCCAAGGCTTGTGCAATCACTTCGCGTACTTCTTGGGGTGTTGTTGCACGCAAGCCCACACCACCATAAGCCTCAGCCAATTTCACAAAATCAGGCAAGGAGTCCGAATACGAATGTGAATAGCGTGAGCCATGAAACATTTGCTGCCATTGGCGAACCATGCCCATAAACGAGTTGTTTAAAATCGCAATTTTAATGGGCAAGTTATGCTGCATCGCCGTTGACAACTCTTGAATATTCATCTGAATGGATGCTTCACCAGCAATATCGATCACTGTGGCATCAGGGCAAGCTTTCTTCACACCCAAAGCCGCTGGTAAACCAAAGCCCATCGTGCCCAATCCACCTGAAGTAATAAAGCGATGTGGTTTACGCACACCGTAAAGCTGAGCTGCCCACATTTGATGCTGCCCCACTTCAGTGGTGACAATCGCATTACCCTTGGTTTGCTGGTGCAGCTGTTCAATCACATATTGAGGCTTCACTTCAGCATCTGGCTCTTGCACAAAACTCAAAGATTTTTTCGCACGCCAGTGATCAATTTGATGCCACCACATATTGAGTGCTTCTTGTTGATGTGAAAAATCTTGTGCTGCTAAGGCTGTTAACAATTGCTCTAAAACAAGCTTAACATCACCAATCAAGGCCACATCTGCTTTCACGATTTTAGAAATAGAAGCAGGGTCAACATCAATATGAATGATTTTTGCATCAGGTGCAAAGGCGGATAGCTTCCCAGTCACACGGTCATCAAAGCGCGCACCAACAGCAATCAATACATCACAATGAGAAACTGACATATTGGCTTCATAGGTGCCATGCATCCCCAACATGCCAACAAAGTGTTCATCATCAAAAGGCACGCCACCCAAGCCCATCAAGGTGTTGGTCACAGGAAAGCGATAAGTCTGGCAAAGCTTCGTCAACAACGCGGCACTACCACGAGCATTCATGATACCACCACCACTATATATCATAGGGCGACGTGCTTGTGCCATTAAAGTGGCGGCTTCTAGCACATCGTCAACATCTGCCAAAGAAGCAGGCTGATACGAACGAATATGAACTTCTTCAGGGTATTCAAATTCACAACTTTGCAAACTGATGTCTTTGGGAATATCCACAAGAACCGCACCAGGGCGGCCTGAGGTGGCAATATAAAAAGCCTGACGAATGACTTTCGCCATATCTTCAACGTTTTTAATTAAAAAATTATGCTTGGTGACCGAACGTGTCACACCCACAATATCAGCTTCTTGAAAAGCATCACTACCAATCAAGTGCGAAGGGACCTGACCCGTAAAACACACGGTTGGAATCGAATCTATATTGGAGTCTGCAAGACCCGTCACCGCATTGGTTGCACCTGGCCCTGATGTCACCAACGCAACACCACAGCGACCCGATGCCCGAGCATAACCATTGGCAGCATGCAATGCCGCTTGTTCATGCCTCACGAGAATATGTTCAAATTCATTTTCATAAAAAATGGCATCATAAATCGGCAGAACTGCACCACCGGGGTAGCCAAAGATATGTTTAACACCTTCACGTTTCAAACATTCAACAAAAATTTGCGCGCCTGTAAGTTTCATGTTTACTTCCCAAATTCATAACTTTTATCACCACAAAATCATCAAGCTTCGTTGATAAAAAAGGGTTAAATACCTTAACAAATAAAGGCGCAACATATCAGTGCCTTGATAGCTGTCAAGGTGACAAAAGAGCTTATAAGCTGTGTGTTTATACGTTTTTTTAAGAAGTTACTGGCTATGCCAAGCTTAAAATGGATGCTTTTATCACAACATTACTTTTTCAAGCAGCTGCTGCACTTCAGTTACAGGTAGGCCAATGACATTATCCATCGGCCCTTCGACTGCGGTGATAAAACGAGATGCACCGCTTTGTACTGCATAAGCACCTGCTTTATCCAAATAATCATTGTGTTGTAAATAAATAGAAATCTCATCATCAGAAAGCGCTCGAAACGTCACCCATGTGCTGACATGCTGCTGCAAAGATTGACCTTGGTAACACACGCAAATACCTGTTAATACTTGATGTCTTCGACCTGATAACATGCGCAGCATCTTAAAGGCATCGGCTTCGTCTTTGGGTTGACCCAAGATGTGTTGATCCACAGCAACCAAGGTATCTGAACCCAATACAGGCACATCATAAGCACCCGCAGCCTTTGCTTTGGCACAAGCGAGGCGTAACACTAAATTTTGCACCAACTCCCCTTCAAGCGCTGATTCGTCCAAGTCTTGGGGGGCTGTTTCAACACAAAAGCCAGCAGATTGTAAAAGGTGAAGTCGTCGAGGTGATCGAGAAGCAAGAAGTATACGCATGGGCGATAGACTAAGCTTGGCAGCCTTAGGGTAAAGTATAACAGCGATAAACGTTAGAATTCACTTTAAGATCCTGAATAGACGCCGCAAAGATTGTACCCCATATTGTTCAGATAATATACCCACCACACCTCAAGATGCAGGATTTCAGCAAGTCAAGAAGCGTTCATGTTCGAGGCTTAAAAGCGCAGTGTTAGTCACTCTAACGCCAGCTTTTGTAACGAAGAAGATGGATGCTTCTCGGCTTGCCCTACGGGAGCTTAGGAGGAAAGCCAGAGCAGCGTTACAACGCTTGAAAAGGACTTGCCACTCTCTACACCTTGTGCCTTGCTCTGAATTCCCTCCTAAGCTCTGAAACATGCATCTTGAAGTGTGATGGGTATATATCCCATTAAAACCCACTTTCACGCACAAGAACAGCGACTACTTGATCAAAGACACGGCTTAAGTAACTACGTCTCTCACCCTCTATGCGTACCACACCGCGCAATCGATGCTGTATAAATTGTGGCTGTGCACAACGAAAGCTGACTTTATAAATGGCCGTTTCAGGCACAAGATCACCTTTCTTATTTTGCACCACAGGAATTTTTCCTTGATAAACAGAAGCCAAGATCTTTTCATCTAAAATTGCAGAGTCTGCTTGATCAATACTTTCAAAATGCAATGGTATCGGTGACTCACTCGTATTCTCAGGGTAAAAAATAGCATGATCTAGGCCCGTTACTTGGGATAAGTCTTCTTCAAAAACATAGGCATGCACGATGGCACTATTGGGGTCTACCACCAACATCAAGGCCTCATTTTTTTGCACATAAGAACTTTTTTTTACATCTATATTCACATAAACAAGCTGCCCATCGAAGTCTGCACGCACATGCAAAGATGATTCTCGTTCTTGTAAGGTATGATATTCAGTCATTAAACCTTGAAACTCTTGACTCAATACTCGGCTTTCTTCTGCCAACAATAGCGAAACGCCTTGAGTTTCATGCTGCCACTTGGATAACTCAATTTGTTGCTGTAACATCTCTAACTTATGGGTTAAGGCTGAAGATGAAAGTTTCATCAATAATTGATTTTTTTCAACACGGTCGCCTTCTTTGACCGCAATATGTGTCACTACCGCAGCTTCTGGTGCGTATAAAGTCATTTGATGTTGGGAAAGCCAAAGCGCGGGTGCAAAAACGTTAGTCTGCCAAGGCATCACAAAAGCCGCCAACAACACTATAAAGACCGTCACTGTTCGATAAGTCGCAAAGCTGTTCATCTTTTCTTTATGTTTCCACCATTCCTTCATTTCATTGTATATGGGCAACAGAATAAACCATCCTAACTCCACTAACATCAATAAGATGCCAAGAATTTTAAAAAAGAAAAAATACACCAGAAAGGCAATACCAAGAAATAAGAAAAAACGATAAAGCCAAGTACTCCAAGCATAAACAATCAATCGAACGTGCAATGTCGGCCTAAAGTATTCAGGCACACGCTCACCCACATCAAACAATATTTCACGCAATTTCCAGCGACCCAAAGCAAAACCGCGCTGCTGTAAGTTCTCAACTTCCCACCAATCTGAAAGCAAGTAATAACCATCAAAACGCATAAAAGGATTCAAGTTAATCGCTAAGGTCATCACCCATGTGGTAGTTGCCAATAGAAAAAAGGTACTGCGCAACATACCTTCAGGTGCAATACACCATAATAAGGTTGCCAACAGCGCCAAACTTAACTCCGCAGCCATGCCAGCAGCACCAATATGCATGCGCTTCTTTTTAGAAGAAAGCTTCCAAGCATCGCTGGTATCGGTGTATAAAACAGGCCACATCACGAGTAAAGCCAAGCCCATCGTAGGTACATGCACACCATAATATTTCGCGACATAAGCATGACCAAACTCATGTATTATTTTGGCAAAGAACAAGGCACAGCCATAATAAAAAAAACCTTCAAGGGTGAAAAAATGCATAAACGTATGCATAAAGGCATCCCACTGCCTAGATACCAAATAAGAACCCAAGAAGGCGGAAAAGATGAGAACATATAAAAAAGCAGGTGTGAAAAACCAATCCAAGAAGTGCTTTGTACGATCCAGTAGTTGATTGGGCTGAATCAAAGGCACACGCACAAACAAATAGTTTTTCAACAACCACTTAAACCAATGTGTACGACCTGCTTTAACTTGAGATGTAAGATAGGCAACACCCTCAGCCCCTGCTACTTGAATCAAGTTATTTCGTCTTAAAAACAAACTAAGCTGCTCCACATGAGCCAGCACAGGATTTAAACTAGTTTGCATCGATACTGCATCAACGATGGCTTGTGCATCCATCAAATACCAACGTGACAGTATTTCAAATTCTTGCCAGCCAATACGGAAATAGCTATTACGAACAG
This sequence comes from Mariprofundaceae bacterium, assembly GCA_030950585.1. Lineage (GTDB taxonomy): Bacteria > Pseudomonadota > Zetaproteobacteria > Mariprofundales > Mariprofundaceae > JAUZRG01. Next base: position 22,938 of record JAUZRG010000086.1, read on the forward strand.
GGTCATAAATAGACCATGTCGGCTCGCCACTACGACGCACTGGCCCCGTGTATAACGCTAATTCTTCACGTAATGCAGGAAGAATCGTTTACCACCCCAACCATTGCCTTGCAGCAGCCAATGGCCGACGAAGCAAATAATAAATAATAGGAACCTTCTTGCCATAAATCTTTGCTGTGCCTCGTAAACCAATGCGCGGTGGAATCACAGCAGCAGCAAAATGAGCACGTAGTTCATAGCTAAGCATACCATTTTCATCACTAATAGCTTGATAACTATAGTAATAAAGCTCTGCGGGTATAGCTTCTAAAGGATACATATTAAGAAATAATGCCACCTTAGAGCCATTTTCAAAAGTCAGACTATCACCCACAGCCAACTGCATTTTCACTTCAGCTTGCTTGGCATCCGCAACCATCAATAAACGCTCACCCGTTTGCACAGGCCGACCCATCCACGAGTCAGGGTCAGAAAAAATCACAATACCTGCTTTGGTGGCGCGAATCTCTAAGCGTTGCAACATACTTTTCAAAAACACCACTTCTGACTTCTTCTGAGAAGCTTGAGCCCTCAAAATAACCATACTACTTTTTTGATTCACGTCGCGTGATGAAAGCTGAACAGCTTGCTGGTAACGCGCATTCAACATAGCAACCTCTTTCACAGCGATACTCAAGCGAGCACGAATTTCCACATCATCCAAAGAAAATAATAACGCACCTTTTTCCACCAACTGATTGGGCTGAACATGAACATCATCAATCACGCCATCTAAGGGTGCACGAATAACCGCTGCATCTAAAGCACTCACCTGTGCTGGAGCCAAGGCAGACTGACGAATTGGAATCCACAACAACATAAAAACAAGAATAAACACAAACCATTTTTTATTTTTAGAACCAAAAAGGCGATGGACCACTTGCCGCCACTGATGTTTATTTTTTGCTAAATGCACATACCAAGCTGTGCTGTATGTTGGGCATAACTGAGCTAAAAGCACATGATCTGCTTCTTGCCAGTCCTCCTGCCGCACTAGCAGCAAGGCACCTATTTTTCGTTTTTGATAGTAAAGGGGTAACCAAAGTGCATGCTCTGGTAACCACTCAAGCCAATGTTCTTGTAACTCTTTGGGAATATCCGCAGCAGAAAAAGATTCAGGCTCCACTAAAGCTTGTTGATGCTTCCAATGACATAGTTTTTTCAACCATTGCATAAAAGGAGACTGCATATCAAACGAGGGTAAACCTGAAATAGCCACAAGATGAGGATGATTTTCTTCACCACACCAAAGTACTGCCTGACGATACTGAATCAAAGCATAAGTTTCATTCACGATATGAAAACCTAAGCTTTCTTCACTACCTGCAAGGCAAGCTTGTTGCTGAAGTTGAACAAGACAACTTAATGCCTTTATTTGTGCTTCACTTGGCATTGACAGTTTCCTGAATTTGAACCTTTCCACTCATACCAGATAACAACTCAGGGTATTTTCCTTTAATCAAACCGACCATTTTCAAAGTCTGACTCACTGGATCAATACGCGCACCAAGCTGTTTAACCGTGGCTTCGTAAGATGTATTTGTTTCACTGATCAACACTGAAAAAACATGTCCTTTTTTCAACCATTTCAACCATGATGAAGGTACAAGAACCTCTATTTCTAAATGACGATCATCCAATATTTCTAATAAAGGTTGACCGACTTGCACATATTCATGGGTATGCACATTCAACGTCGCAACACGCCCCGCATAAGGTGCGTAAATATTACAACGTTTTACTTTTGCTTCCCAAATATGCTTACCTGCTTTGGTTTGAATCGCTTCAGCTTGCACAGTGGCCATTTCCAGCTGACTAATGGAATTCAAACTCACCAGTTCTTCACTAATACTTAAACGTTCATTTGCTGCGTCAAAAACTGCTTTTGCGCGCTCTAACTCTGCTTTTTCCACATCACAGTTAAAAGCAAATAAAAGCTGACCTTTTCTAAAACGACTACCTTCAGAGACAGAGATCTTCTGAATACGTGCAGCCATTTCTGGTGCAAGGGTTGCCTTGTGTCTGGACTGCAAATGTCCTCTTAAATCAATGTGTTGTTGGTCTGGGGAAAATAATGCTAGGCGCTCCTCTTCTGCACTGGGCAAAGAATCGGAGGCTATGGCAGGGAGGCTTATAAAAAGGCATGCAGCCAAAGCTGCATACACTTTTAACATCTTAATATTCAAAGAAGAAAAATTACTTCTGAATATTCAATTCAACACGACGATTCTTCGCTCGTCCTGCACTTGTTTTATTATCTGCTTTAGGGCTTGTTTCACCATAGCCTTTAGATGAAAGGCGTGTGGCTGCAATACCATGATTCACAAGATACTGACGCACGCTTGTCGCACGATTTTGCGAAAGTTTCAGGTTATAAGAAGCCGCACCACGATCATCGGTATGCGCAGCAACTTCAACACGAACTTTACTGTGTTGACGCAAAACACGAACCGCACGATCTAAAGCAGCACTTGATGCGCCTGTAAGTTCTGCACTGCTGTTTTCAAAACGAACACCATCCAAAGAAATCTTCATAGGCGCTTTCTTCACAATGCGTTTTTTCACGATCACAGGTGCAACAACACATTTTTCACGATCAAAAGAACCGCTTTCATATTTAGAAGGATAACAATTCCAAAAGAATGGTGTTGCATCAGCTTTACGCCAAGGCTTCATATTGTCTTTTAAGTGTGTACTGACATCTTTTAAGTCATGACTGGCAACTTCGCCTTCAAGCGGATCGACACCTAAAGTCGCATACACACGACCCATGGCATTTTGAATCGCAGCATAAGCCTCATAACGTTTGAATGTTGCATTCAAAGCACTGATATCAGCACCTATCAAATCCAAACGATTTCTTGTTTTCGATGCACTGCGCATATATTTCAGTAACTTTGTTTCAACACTTTGCATTTCTGTACTACGTTTTAATTGATACTGTGCATGCAAGTATTCACGATAAGACAAATGAACTTGTGCTAAAACAGCCATATGAATCGCCATACGACGTTGATCAGCCAAGGTTTCTTGTGCATGAGCATGATCCATCACAGAACGACCTGAAATCAAGTTGAAAACATTCCAGGTTAAACGCGCGCCAGCATCAGCCCATGTGTTGTAATGTAAGAACGAGTTGCTGTCGTAGCTTGCGCCTGTGTCAAATTCAATACCAGGCAATAAACGCAACATCGCTTTTTTAGTTTCGTGCGCTGTGATACGTGTTTTATACATTTCTTCACGTAGCTCAGGACGTTGAAGCAATGCAACTTCTTCCATCTTAGGCAAACAAAAAGGAATCTTCGCAACATCCATCGGTAGTGTTTCTGGCACATCCAAGGTCATCTTTGTTCCCAGTGGAACATTTACCAACACAGCCAATTGTGTCCGTGCTAAAATCATTTTATGCTGAAGGTTTTCTAATTGGTTGATCAGTTTCAAAAGTTTCTTTTGATACTTTAATGCTTTTTGTGGTGAAGACAAACGTCTTTTTGATGCTTGTCTTGCATCTTCTAAAGCACAACGTGCTTCTTGCAAAATACGCTGAACATCAGGCTCTAGCACTTGCGCACTTGCCGCTTTCCAAAACGCTGCCCGCACATCACGAATCAAACGGTTCACAACTTTACGACGGTTCTCATCTGCAATCAACGTCCGATCAGCTTCTTGTTTCACTTGGTGATATGTCACACCAAAATCCAACAGGTTCCAAATCAAGCGTAGGTCTGCCGTTTTCACCGTCTTATCTGATGCAGTTGCAAAAGAGGTGGCACGCTTATTGGTTAGCGTATCCAAACTATCCGAGATCGGTGTGGTTGAACGTGTACGAATACCGCCAGAAGCTCTTAGTGTAGGCAAAAAGTCATATTTGGTTAAGTCATATTGACCCATTGCAACTTGCTGCTCAAACAATTTAGTTCGATGATCTAAGTTATATTTTAAAGACCTTGCCATAGCTTCATGCAAAGTCAGGGTTTTACCTAACTCTTCCTGACCTTCAAAAATAGCCACGTTATCTTGAGCTATAATTTCTTTGCGCTCACTTTCTGTAAAGGGTGTTGGCTTTGTTGCACAAGCACTCAGCGCAAGCAAAACGCCAACACATATTAATTTACGAACCATCATATTCTTTCTTTCCTTTTTTTAAAATTCCCCATAAAAAAACTAGAACCCATTGTGTTCTGATGAAGCACCCCTAAAAACTCAGCCAAAAATGGAAAATAAAACGATGGTACCGAAGTACCATCGTTTTATGATTTTTTAGTTATACCAATAACAATGAATAACTTACGATGCTTTATTAAATAACTCAGCAATCGAATTTAAAACACTTTGTTGATTTTCTTGTTGCGCATCAGAAGCTTTTTGAAATTGATCACTCAAGCTACTTCTACCATTCATGGCCACCTTCATGTCTGTGCTTTCATTCAAGCCGAGCTCATCCACTTTCTGTTCCACAGTCAACGTGAATGTTGCAGAAGCATTGTGATTACTTGCATCTGAACCACGAACTTTAACATCCACATGAGTGGTCACGCCAACAGGTGCGCCTTCTTTGTCAACTGTAAAGATACCTGATTCTGGATTAAAGTGAACCCAAGATGGTAGCGGTGAATCATTCGACTGAGAGGCTGTATATGTCACCTTATCACCGTTTGAACTTGTAAAGGCATTGGCTGGGATTTGAAATTCAAAAGAAGAGTCTGTTAAAACAACCAAACGATCCTTAATGCCCATGTCGACATAAAATTCATCCGTGCCGTTCTCATCACCCGCAACCTTATTTTCATCATTTGGCGCAATACCATTACTTACACTCGGAACTTCAGATTCCGTTTCAACAGCATCCTTATTCACACGCAAGGTGAAGGTTGCTGAAGCATTATGGTTGCTATCATCTGATGCACGAACTTTAATATCAACAGCCGTTGTACCTTCAGGCGCGCCATCACGGTAAACGGTGTAGACACCTGCTTCTGGGTTGAAATGAACCCATGCTGGTAACGGTGAGTCATTAGATTGAGAAGAAGTGTAAGAAACCTTACCGCCTTCAGGTGTTGAGAAAGCGTTGGCTGGAATTTGGAATTCAAACGCTGAATCTGTTAAAACAACCAAGCGATCCTTAATGCCCATATTCACTTGGAGTAAATCTGACCCTTGATCACCTTCATCTTGAACATCATCTTTGTTTGAAGCAATGCCTTTATTAGCCTTCGGTGCTTGTGATTCAATTTCACTCGCTTCTTTGTTCACACGCAAAGTGAAGGTTGCTGAAGCATTGTGGTTATTACCATCGGATGCACGCACCTTAACATCAACAGCCGTTGTACCTTCAGGCGCGCCATCACGATAAACGGTATAGACCCCTGCTTCGGGGTTAAAGTGAATCCATGCTGGCAACGGTGAATCATTGGCTTGAGAAGAGGTGTAAGAAACCTTTCCACTATCCTTAGGTGCAGAGAATGCATTGGCTGGGATTTGGAATTCAAATGTCGAGTCGGTTAAGACAACCAAGCGATCCTTGATGCCCATATTGACTTGAATTTCACCAATATCTTTTTGATCTTGGTCTGCATTTTCATCTTCTTCATCGCCCTCATTTAACGAAGGTATAGGTGCATTAGCGACCCCTTCCGTTAACAAAGGACTACCTGTTGAACCTGTTGAACCTGTTGAACCTGTTGAACCTGTTGAACCTGTTGAACCTGTTGAACCTGTTGAACCTGTTGAACCTGTTGAACCTGTTGAACCTGTTGAACCTGTTGAACCTGTTGAACCTGTTGAA
>JAUZRG010000087.1 GCA_030950585.1 Mariprofundaceae bacterium
CAGCTGCTTGCTCATGCGTATGACCTGATTCAATGTAATCCATAACACGAGCACGTAAATCTTGACTATAGGCCATTTAAACATCCTTAACATAAAAATCACACGCGGAAATGTATCATGAAAGATACTTTTAGGCTTTAACTACTATACCTACACTTTATGAGAAGTTACAACATTAAGAACAAGTCAGGCATAAACTAAGCTTTCACCTTTTATACCCTAAAGGGTTTACTTAAGCTGTCTCAGCGTACAAACTGAATATCCAATGTGCGCATATAGCTATGTAAACCCGCATCTTGTACAGGAAAAACATAGGCGTTTTCATTTGATTCATTGTGATGAGAATGCCACCAACCGGGAGGTGTCACAAAAATGGTATTGCTTTCCCATACCGCTTTCACGGGGTTCATCACTTCACCTTGCTCATCCACCTCTTTGCCAATAAGCGTATAAGTGTTTTCAGCTGCAAACACAGCTAAATCAATGGCCACCGACTGATGGCGATGTGGTTTTTGCACCGCGCCCTTAGGCAGTAAGTTAAAAAGTGACCACAAGGTATGGGTCATACTTTTATTTTTTTGATGTGCCACATTACCCAAAATAATACCCACACGATTGCGATTTTCTCGCATAGCAATCTCACGAATGCGCTCTACTTCATCCATCATGTATTTCTGACTATAAAAAGCAGGCTTGAATTTTGCAGTCGTCGGGCTAACCCCTAAGTATTGCAACAACGGCGCATCATGTGCCCAAAAAAAAGCAGTGTCCTCATCGGCAAAATGCGTCACACCTTGATTGCAAGCCAAGGTAAAAGCATCACCTTTCTGCCACGTTAACGTGCCTTCGTCTGTTTCTGTGCGACCAGAACCACGCAACACAAAAAACACTTCAGACGTTGCTGAAACCGCTGTTTTAATCTGCTCATCTTTTTGAATACGAATATAATTCGCCAATAAATTAGGGGTTGTCGCCAGATAAGGGGTTTCCAACTCTTGCGATAAATCTAAAGCTATCACCCGCGTTTGCCCTTGCTCATGCAAAGAAGCTGGAAATGGCTGAATCGGAATATCTTTTAAATTAGGTGTCGCCGCAGAGCTATATTCCCAACTCACGACTTGTGTTGCCCATTGTGTTTTCATACGCTATGCATCCCTTTTCACGATTAAATTTCAGTCTCACTTGTCACATATACAGCAATAACCTTTTTAAATACTGGACATTATAAGGTCAAACTATACGTTTCGACATATTCCATTCAATATAAATTATTAGAGTCATGATAAATGCCGTACTCCGATTTAAAACAACAACTCAATGTCATGCTAAACGGCGCTCTTTCTTCTGCCTTTAGCTATCGCGACAAAGACACGCACGCACATTCCGTTCGTGTGGTGCAATTATGCCATGATTTTGCATCTTTTTTATCACTGGGAGATCAAGATAAACGCATCTTATCCATTGCAGCACTCTTTCATGATGTTGGAAAAATTGGTATTCCAGATTCTATTATTTCCAAAGAAGGCAAGCTCTCTAAGGAAGAATGGAAGACGATCACAAAACACCCGAAAATTGGCAAGGATATTGTTAAACGCTTAAAGACAAAAGATGCCGACATTATCGCTTCAGTAGTCGAGCATCATCATGAATATTACAATGGAAAGGGCTACCCAAATGGCCTAAAAGGGAAAAAAATACCACTAGCCTCAAGAGTTATTTCACTATTGGATAGTTACGATGCCCTCACCTCTGACCGTGATTATCGTATTGGCATGAGTCATGAAAAAGCGATTTCAATCATGAAAAGTGAAGTGGGTGTGAAGTTTGACCCCACTCTTGCTGCTTCTTTTTTTCAGCATATTGAACATATAATAGCGACCTAAAGCAACTCAGCAGCCACGTTATAAGATGGATGCTGTTTCCTGTTTCACATCACTGGTCGCGATCACCGCCCCAGTAAAGCCAATCAAAACACCACCACCTGCCATCACAGGTAGTAAGTACCAACTATTCATATCCAACTGTAGTTCGCTTAACCAAGTCGCCATCAACTGTAAAACACACCAATCCATAAACCATGCTAAAGTGCCTGAAAGAAGACCAATCAAAGCACCTTCAAGCAAAAAAGGCATACGCACAAACCATTCTTGCGCACCCAGCAAACGCATGAGATGAATTTCATCAGCACGGGCAAGTATAATCATGCGCAAGGTATTGGAGATAATCACCATCATCGCCAAAGCAATCAAAGCACTCATAATCCAAAGGAACAAGCGCATATCATCAAACAACGACTGAGCTGTCGCAAAATATGACTCTTCCTCATTGACGCTTGCGCCCAGAAGGGCTGCTTCATCTTTAATATCTGTAAACAAGAACTCATGAATATTTCGTTCGGGTAAAACTTCAATCACTGAGGGCAGGACTTCAGCCATTTCTTTCGTGGTCAAACCAGAATCACCCAGCCACTTGGACAACCACGCTTCGGTTTCTTCTTGTTGTACAAGGCGAATACTATCCACACCTGGAACTTCTTTTAACTTTGCCATCAAGGGTTTTAATTGATCTTTTTGCTCATGCTCAAGGTAAACATGAAAACGGATATCATCTTGCCACGAACCGATCCATTGCTCTGTTGCTTGGAGACCTAGCCAAAACATGCCCAGCATCCATAAAGCAACACAGACAATCGTTGCTGCCAACGATTGCTGAATGCCAAAAGGTGGAAGTTGATAACCACCCGGTAAACGTGTTTTTACATTTTTTTGCGCTTTGTTTTGAGTCATGATGCTTTGGTATCCACCACAGCACCTTGATGTAATTGCACAATTTTACCTGCATGAGATTGCAGTAAATGAATATCATGTGTGGCAATAATCACCGTGGTACCATGTTTATTGAGAGCTTGTAATAAATCTAAGATATGCCGTGCTGTGACAACATCTAAATTGCCTGTGGGCTCATCGGCTAAAATCAAAGGAGGGTTGGAACTCATGGCGCGGGCAATAGCGACACGCTGTTGCTCACCGCCAGACAAAGCTTCTGGGTAACTCCAAAGATGTTCCGACAAGCCAACAAATTCCAATACTTTTTTGACACGCGGCAATAAGCGATTCAAATCCCGACCTTGTACCCGCAAAGGCAAAGCCACATTTTCAAAGACAGTGCGTGAAAAAATAAGTTTATGATCTTGAAAGATAATACCGATACGCTGCCGAAGTTGACGCAAATTAGCGGTGGTAATGGTGCGCATATCCATGCCTTGCACATGTAGCTCACCATAACTCGGCGCAATATCACCATACAGCGTACGCAGCACAGATGATTTACCTGCCCCACTTTCCCCAATAAGGTAAACAAAGCCACCTTGTTCTACTTTTAAATCAACACCCGCCAGAGCTGTTTTGCCTGTTGGATACCGAAGCATCAGTTTCTGCATTGAAATCATGGGTTCACTCTAATCCTAAGTAAGACAGAAAATCATCATCAAACATGCCCACTTAAAGCAGGCATATTTGATTATTGAAATACTTTTTTCAATAAGTCAGTAGTACGCGCAACAGGGTCTTTTCTGATTTTCTGTTCTTCAGAAGCCAATATATGAAACAAGCCTTTTAATGCTTGTGTGGTCACATATGATTCCAAATCATATTGAATGGCAGAACCTAAAAAAGGAATGCTCGCATACTTTGTTTTGAGTTGATTATAACTACTCACCACACCCATGCGATTCATCTCTTCTGCCACAATCGGACGAAAACTCGTTGTTAAGTCCGCGCTTGTTTTCTCTGAAAAATAACGTGTTGCAGCATCATCAGGCCCTTTCCATAAGCGTTTCACATCTTCGATGGTCATGGCTTTTAAAGCTTTCAAGAAAATAGGCTTGGCTAATGGTGCGGCTTTCTCTGCGGCACGATTCATACGTAAATGTAAATCGCTACCTAAGTGTCCCAGACCCACAGATTCAAGCGCCTTTGTTGCAGACTGAAGCTTTCTGGGTAAGGGAATTTGAATCTCTGGTGCCTTCCAAAAACCATCTTCTTTGGAAGTCGTACTCACCGTGCGATCCAAACCCACAGCCAGTGCTTCTTTTAAACCATCACGAATATCACTATTCGACAACAAAGAAAGAGGGCTTTTTGCCTCCCCCTTCTCTGCTGGTTGCAGGATCACACCACCGATTTTTTCTAAGGCATCCGAACCACCCCATTGATCAAACATGCCTGCTGAAGCTTGTCCTGAAGCTGACAGCAAAGCACATGAAACAAAGGCAGCATGTATATATGTGTTCAAACGTTTAGATGCCAACTCAATAGCTCTTTTTAAATTCAGTGGCCTGACACTCAGTGCATTCAGGAACACGTGACGTTTGTGTCAGGTGCATTTCATGCTGACATTCGGTGCATGTTAGCGTGCCTGCACTGGTGACTTCACCACTATGACAAGTTAAGGCTTCTTCTGTGCGGCTTGCCCATTTGTTTAAAGTTTGGCCTGCAGCATCTAAAAGTAACGACAATGAATCAAGCGCGCCAGCACCCAAACGTGATGGGCTTAGGTGAGCACGTGCTTCTTCGCCTAAATGTTCTAAGGTTGAAGCAGCACTGTGAAGATCACGCTTCACATAATCAGAAATCTTTTGGCCTTGCTCTTCGCTAAAGGTTCCCGCTGAAGTGAGCTGTTCACGCGCTTTATCCAACACTGTATTCAATACTTCAGAACTTTTTTCACCACTTGATTCAAGCAATTCTTTGCAACGGTGAATCAATTGATCAAATTGATCTGCTTCATCATCATTTGCCACGCCATCCATATGATCAATGATCACATCAGCAAATCCAGACGTGCTTACTTTCGTTGCACCTTTCATTTGACGTTCAAAATCATAGGTTACTTGCTTGGAAGCAATACCGTTTGAAACACCTTTGATGATCAGATCAGCAGCTTCAACCCAACCCAAGTGACGCAACATCATTTCACCACTTAAGATCACAGAAGAAGGGTTCACCATGTTTTTATTGGCATATTTGGGGGCTGTGCCATGTGTGGCTTCAAAAATAGCATGACCTGACTCATAATTAATATTTGCACCTGGTGCAATCCCAATACCGCCAACTTGGGCAGCAAGTGCATCCGAAAGGTAGTCACCATTTAGATTAAGGGTTGCGATCACATCAAAATCTTCGGCACGTGTCAGGACTTGTTGCAAGGCAATATCAGCAATACAATCTTTAATCACAATACCTTGAGGTAATTCACACCAAGGGCCATCACCAATTTCTACAGCACCAAATTCTTTCTTGGCTAATTCATAACCCCAATTGCGAAATGCACCTTCGGTGTATTTCATGATATTACCTTTATGCACCAAGGTCACCGACTTCTGCTTGTTATCAATGGCATATTGAATCGCTTGACGCACCAAACGCTCTGTTCCTTCTTGCGATACAGGTTTAACACCCAAGCCACAAGTATCAGGGAAACGGATTTTTGTGACACCCATTTCTTCTTGTAAAAATTTCAGGAATTTCTTCTGTTCAGCTGAACCCTGTTCCCATTCAATACCTGCATAAATATCTTCTGCGTTTTCACGAAAAATAATCATATCTACTTTTTCAGGCTGTTTTACAGGTGAAGGCACACCAGTAAAGTATTTAACAGGACGCAAACAAACATAAAGATCTAATTTTTGACGCAATGCCACATTCAAAGATGTGATACCCCCACCGATAGGCGTGGTTAAAGGGCCTTTAATACCAATCAGGTATTCATTAAAGGCATTGAGTGTTTCTTGTGGCAACCATGCATCATCGCTTTGGCCATATAGATTCCAAGCTTTTTCACCTGCAAAAACTTCCATCCAAGCGATTTTGCGCTCACCACCATAAGCTTTTTCAACAGCAGTATCCAAAACATGTTGTGAAGCTTTCCAAATATCGGGGCCAATACCATCACCTTCGATAAAAGTAATGATCGGTTCATTGGGAACATTTAGAACACCATTTTCACCCATGCTAATTTTTTCACCGTTTTCTGGTATAATAATTTTATCAAAGCTCATGTTGACTCTCCCAATACTATTTCTCTTTTACTGCTGTTTGCGCTTGAATTTTTGCTTTTTTTGCCAAGTAACGCGCACGATTAAAATCTTGCTCTTCGATGGCAATCGTTGCTTGTTCTAAATTCTCTCGCGCTTTCATTAGTTTTTTTGATGGTTTTTCTTTTAAAAGATCTTGTGCCACTGTAACTGCTAAACGCGCATCCGACATTTCTTGTATCGGAGCCTTGCTCACACAGCCCAGTAACAACAAGCTAAAAAGGATGACCCAGAAGAAATTCATCTGGGCATCATTCCTTAGCGAAAGACGTTTTGTCAAACCTTAACCGTCCGACGCAAACGAATAGATAGCTCACGCAACTGTTTTTCATCCACATCAGAAGGTGCATCACACATCAAGTCACCCGCTTTTTGGGTCTTCGGAAAAGCCATCACATCGCGAATAGAGTCCGCACCCACCATTAAGGCCAACACACGATCCAAACCAAAAGCCAAACCACCGTGTGGTGGTGCGCCATATTTCAGAGCATCCAGCAAGAAACCAAAACGAGAGTCCGCTTCTTCATCGTCAATACCTAGGGCGTTAAAGACTTTACGCTGAACATCTGTTTGATGAATACGAATTGATCCACCCCCGATTTCGGTGCCATTCCAAACCAAATCATAGGCTTGAGAACAAACATTAATCGGATCAGAATCCAACATTGCCAAATCTTTTTCCACAGGAGCGGTAAAAGGATGATGCAAGGCATCCAAACGTTTTTCTTCTTCATTAAAACCAAACATTGGGAAATCAACAACCCATACAAAAGCATGCTCATTGGGATCAATCAAGCCCATGTCCTGACCAAGTTTCACACGTAAATTACCCAATGCATCATTCACAACATTTGTTTTATCTGCACCAAAGAACAAAATATCGCCATCTTTGGCATCACAACGTGATAAAATCTTCGCCAAAACATCTTCAGGTAAGAACTTCACAATCGGTGACTGCAAGCCTTTAGGAATATCATTGGCATCGTTGACCTTAATCCAAGCCAAACCACGCGCACCATAAATACCCACAAACTCAGTATAAGCATCAATTTTCTTACGGCTTAGCTTCGCACCACCAGGCACATGCAATACTTTCACTGCACCACCATTATTAGCTGGGCCAGAAAAGACTTTAAACTCGACATCTTTCATCAAGTCACTGATATTGTTTAATGGCAGATCAAAACGAAGGTCAGGTTTATCCGAACCATATTTATCCATCGCTTCTGCATAAGTGATGCGTGGAAAAGGTTGGCTTAAGTCAATGTTCATGCCCGCGCGGAACATCGCAGCAATCAAACCTTCACTGAGTTTCATTACATCTTCTTGATCTACAAAAGACATTTCAAGATCAACTTGGGTAAATTCAGGCTGACGATCTGCACGCAAATCTTCATCACGGAAACAACGCGCAATTTGATAGTAACGTTCCATGCCTGCAACCATGAGCAATTGTTTGAAAATTTGAGGACTTTGCGGCAAGGCAAAAAACTGACCCGCATGTGTCCGTGATGGCACAAGGTAATCACGCGCACCTTCAGGTGTGGATTTGTTCAAAATGGGGGTTTCAACGTCAATGAAGCCTTCATTGTTTAAAAAAGACCGCCCGGCATGCATGACTTTATGGCGCAACATCATATGCGACTGCATCACAGGGCGACGCAAATCTAAATAACGGTATTGCAAACGGTGTTGCTCACCCGCATCACATTGATCATCCAACACAAAAGGCGGGGTTTCAGAACGATTGTGAATCACAATATTACTTGCTTTAAGCTCAACCGCACCCGTGGCCAACTTATTATTCACGGTGCCTTCTGCACGTGCGATCACTTCGCCTTGCACTTCCAAGACATCTTGCTGACGCAAACGGTGAGCGATGGCATGCAACTCACCCGCTTCAGGGTGGACAACCACTTGCATCAAACCACTTCGATCACGAATATCCAAAAAGATCACACCACCATGATCACGGCTTGTTTGTACCCAACCACAAAGCTTTGCTTGCTGAGCAATATTTTCTACTTTAAATTCACCACAAAATGTGCGTGCTACCATTGACTACCAACCTCCATCATCAAGAGCATTTAAGAATAACCTCTTTATGTGCAAACTGAGGTAAAAAACATTCAAAAAATGAAGTTATTCTTATTTGACCCCAAAAAGTTGCGAAACATACCTAAGAGCAACTCAAGTGTCAGCATATGATGTTCATACAACATAGACCTTTGACACAAATCGTTTGTTTTCGGCAATATGGCCGCCACTTATCACCAATTCAGTCAATATGAGAGTCAGAAAAGATGGGAAGAGCCTACCAAAACCGCAAAGAATCTATGGCAAAAACAGCGGGTGCCAAAACCAAAGTTTACTCCAGATATGGACGTGAAATTTACATGTCTGCGAAGAATGGTGGCGATGACCCAAATGGCAATTTATCATTACGTCGCCTCATTGAAAAAGCAAAAAAAGATCAAGTCCCCACGCATGTGATTGATCGTGCCATTGAAAAAGCACGCGGCGGCGGTGGCGAAGATTACAGCATCGCGCGTTACGAAGGATTTGGTCCTGGTGGTTGCATGGTCATCGTTGACTGTTTAACCGACAACAATAAACGCACCTTTACCGATGTTCGCCAATGTTTTGTCAAAAATGATGCCAAGCTGGGGGGTCCAGGTGCCGTTTCCCACATGTTTGATCACCAAGCGGTGTTTGTTTTTAAAGGTGACGACGACGAAGAAACCTTAGAAACATTGATGATGGCTGACATTGATATCAGCGACATCGAATGTGAAGATGGCATGATCACTGTCCTTGCCCCACACACTGAATTTTTCAAAGTCAAAACAGCTTTAACAGAAGCCAATAAAAACATTGAATTTGAAGTCGATGATATTTCTTATGAACCACAAACAGAAACCGAAATTTCAGGTGAAAATGCTGCAACATTTGAAGCATTTTTAGCTGCATTAAATGATTGTGATGATGTTCAACAAGTATATCACAACGCCATTATTGTAAGTTAAGCCAATCATTCTCAGCTGACAAACGCCATCTTCCTATGCAGGGTGTGCAACCGAGGTAAATGTGTATGAGCCGACTAACGGAATCTAAAGCATGGAAAACATTGATGTTACACCAAAAGGAGATGGCACAAACGCATATGCGTGACCTGTTTGCACAGCAAGGTTCCGCACGCTTTGATGCTTTTTCCATTCAATGGGACGACATGCTCTTGGATTATTCCAAAAACATTATTTCAGACAAGACCATTCCGCTGCTAACAGAGCTAGCCAAACAAGAAAATTTATCAGCTGCAATTGAGCGAATGTTTTCTGGTGAAAAGATTAATTACACCGAAGGCCGTGCCGTATTGCATACTGCACTGCGTTACCGTGGCGATGAGCCTGTCATGTTTGAAGGTCAAGATGTGATGCCCGATGTTCGACGTGTGCTCAAACAAATGCGCACCTTTAGCGATAAAGTACGTCACGGTGAATGGACAGGCTGCACAGGCAAGCCCATCACTGATATTGTTAATATTGGTATTGGTGGCTCTGATCTTGGCCCAGTGATGGTCAGTGAATCTTTAAAACCTTATGCTAAAGAAGGGTTCAACGTCCACTTTGTCTCCAATGTGGATGGCACACAGATGGTTGAAACACTCAAAAGATTGAGCCGAGAAACCACCCTATTTGTCATTGTGTCCAAAACATTCACCACCCAAGAAACCATTCAAAATGCTAAAACAGCCCGTGATTGGTTTTTAACCCGAGGTGGCACACGAGAAGCTATTTCCAAACATTTTGTTGCGGTATCCACCAATGCAGAAGCTGTGGCTAATTTTGGCATTGATGTACGCAATATGTTTGAATTTTGGGATTGGGTTGGCGGTAGGTATTCTTTATGCAGTGCTGTGGGATTATCCGTTGCGCTGTATATCGGTATGGATCATTTTGAAGCCATGCTGGAAGGTGCTTACGACATGGATGAGCATTTTCGTCACACCCCCTTTGAAGAAAACATCCCCGTGATACTCGCATTACTTGGCGTGTGGTATCACAATTTCTTTGATGCCCATAGCCATGCTCTCCTACCATACGATCAATACATGCATCGTTTTGCTGCTTATTTTCAACAAGGTGATATGGAAAGCAACGGCAAACACATTAATGCAGCTAGCGAGGAAGTGGATTATCACACAGGCCCTATCATTTGGGGTGAACCTGGCACCAATGGTCAACATGCCTTTTACCAACTCATTCACCAAGGCACACGCATGGTTCCCTGTGATTTTCTTGCCCCAATCCAGTCACAAAACCCTGTGGGTCAACATCACCATATTTTATTATCGAACTTTTTTGCCCAAACCCAAGCCTTGATGCAAGGAAAAAACAGTCAAGAAGTGCAAGCTGAGATGCCTGAGCTTGATCAAGAAGCCCTAGATAAACTCACACCACACAAAGAATTTGCAGGCAACAAGCCCAGCAATAGTATTTTGTTTCAAAAATTAACACCTAAAACCCTAGGCTCATTGATTGCGATGTATGAACACAAGATCTTTACCCAAAGTGTGATTTGGGATGTGAATGCCTTTGATCAGTGGGGAGTCGAACTTGGTAAGCAATTGGCCAAGAAAATTTTACCGCAACTCGAAATCCAAGAGCCTATCCAGCACCTCGATGCTTCCACCAACGGCCTTATCAACTTTTTCAAACAACATAAATTAGATTAATATCAATCAAGTTGGCCTTACTCGCAATTAAAAAACCAAGGCCAACTTGATTTTTTAATTGCTCAATATTAAGAACAGCAAACAAAATATCTTCTTTCAAAAAGGGTGAAAGCTGTTTACGCTAGAGTCTGTGATATAAAAAGACTGTAGATAAGGTGGCTTCGGATGCTCAACATCTATCAACGCACATGGCTCATACCTATCATCATGATATGGGCTTGTTTTTTCAGTTCATCGCTCTGGGCAGCCGACACCGCAACGCTTGCCCAAGCCAAAGCAGACTACCAACAAGGGCACTTTGAAGAAGCCCTTAGCCAACTACAAACGCTTGTGACACAGCAACCCAATCGTGCTGAAATTCAATTTTATCTTGGTTTAACCCAGCAGAAAATGTTGCATTTCAACGTTGCACAACAAGCTTTAGAACAATGTTTGAATCTTCAAAAAGACTACCCTGATGCCCATAGTTACTTGGGCGAAGTCTATTATACCTTAAATCAATTCAATAAAGCGATTTCTCACTTAGACCAAGCCATTCAACAAAACAGCCGCATCGCTTATTCATCCTACCTAAAAGGTTTGGTGCTCATTCAACTCAAGCAATACCAACAAGCCATTCCACCTTTAAAAAATTGCGTTGCAAGCGATGATCGTTTTCAACAAAAAGCCTATTATGCGCTTGGCGTGGCCTATTTTCATAACGGCGATCAAGAAAAATCAAAAGTATTTTTCAATAAGGCTAGCGAAGGTAAACAACATACAGCCAGTGCTATTTATGCAAAATTAAGCCTTGATGCCATCAAGGAGCAAAGTAAAAAGCCACAAAAAGACAAACATAAAGAAATCGAATTTATGGCACGATACGCTCTTAGCTATGATGATAATGTGGTACTAAAACCTGCACAAATAAGCATACCCATGAGTGTCAGTAGTCAAAAAGATAAACGTCATGATTTAACCTTCTTTGCCAACTGGCAACCTAAACTACAAGGCTCATGGCTTTTTTCCGCTGATTATCGTTTTCACATCAATGGACATCTCAATTTGAAACAATTGAACCTGCAAGGTCACACCTTGACCATTTCACCTTCCTATATATATCAACAATACCAAATCGGTTTAGAAAGCACGCTGGACTATTATCTTGTGAGTAGTCAACGCTATGTTGGTATTGCAGGTGCTTACCCCTATCTTCGTGTCACGTATAATCAAGAACACACCGGGGAAATTCGTCTAGGTGTGAATAAACAACGCTATTATATCACCCCAGTTAGTGCCGCTGAAAACCGAGATACCCTTGATAGCACGGTTCACTATAGTCACCAATACGCATTAAACACAGACAATGCTTATCTCAACATTGGCTTGACCGCTGGGATAAGCCAAGCCAATGGAAATAATTGGGATCATCGACATGGCATGATTGAAACAAGTATCGCTTACCCTTTTAACAAACAAATCAGCCTTGAAGGATACGCCAGCCTCTTAAGACAAAACTATCAAAATACGCACAGCATTTTCAATGTTCAACGCAAAGAAAATACTTATGTTTTTTCAAGCGTCCTTGCCTATGCGCCTTGGCAAGATTGGCGTTTCACCTTGCAATACACGCGTCAAAGCACCCGATCTAATATTGCGGTCTATACCTACAATCGCAATATTGTCACTGCCTCAGTCGAATTTACTTATTAAAGGATATGGCCATGAATCAACAGACTTACACTACCAGCCTCATCGCATTCCTCATGCTCATACCCTGCATGGCATGGGCCACAGAACAAGCACCTGCCACCTTCACCATCGTGCGAGGGAATGTTGATTTAGTACAACAAGGAAATAGCGTCTCACAAATTGCCAGTGTTGGCATGCCTGCCGCCATTGGTGATCAGGTGCGCACCCAAAAACGTTCACGCGCCCAACTGCGTTTCCTTGATGACAGTATTTTAAATTTAAGCTCCAACTACAGCATTGAAATCAAAGAATTTTCTTATGATGCAGAAAAGAAGATCCGTAAAAGCGTGATTCGCAGTGCCCGTGGCACACTAAGAGCCATCATCAACAAAGATCCCAACGATACCGCTTCCATTTTTGAAGTGGAAACACCCACCGCCGTGGCCGCCGTGCGTGGTACAGAGTTTTTTGTGATTGTGCGTTCATCAGAAGTCACCGATATTGTGGTGGTGAAAGGCTCGGTCAGCGTCCGCAACATTAACCCTAAAATAACAGGTTCCGTTTTGATTGGGCCGAATCAAATGACAAGAATAAACCGAGGCTTTGTGCCTGCGCCTGCACGCAATGTGGTCACTCAAAGTGTGCAATTATTAGCCAACAACACATCACCTAAAAAAGAAGACCTCGAAGAAGAAGGTGCTTCTGGTGCTGCTCCCATCACAGCCCCCATCAACACCAATAAGGTAAAATCAATGGATGCGTCTACGCCTATCGCAGTTGTCAGTGAAGAGGAACAAAAAGACACGCCCAAAGATCAAGCAAACGATCATATACCTGCACCTCAAGACAAAGCCCCTGCCACCCAGTCAGTCAAAACCGTGAACGCCGCGCCAGTAACCCCTATTTCGATCCCCATCACCGATCCTGCCAATGTGGCATCGCCCTTGGTGAATGTGAATATTGCGATTCGGTTTCCTTAATCCGTAGGGGTGCGTGCGCCTTGTGGGCACTCTGCTGTTTGCTAATATTTTCTATTTGTGCTGTTTTCATGATCGGGTATCGGGTTCCCACAAGAGGTATCCCTACATTTTTTCATATCACCTATTCACTGGTTGTTGCTTGCTCTTCCTGCACGGCTTGATGAATAAAACGGATATAGTTGCTCACCAAATGATCTGAAAAATTATCAAGATTACCATGCTTCAAACCCATCCACATGCCACGTATTCGGTCTTTTGTGCGTTGCCAGCCTGTGATTGTTCTGACCTTACCATGAGCATTTAAATACATTTCATCACCCACATGGTTATAACCCAAGAAACGCGGCGGAACCCGTGTGACAACATCATTATTATTGACCCAGCGTATATGCTCAACATAGCAGTTTTTGATATACAGCGGATTGCCCACACGCGGACTACCATAGGTAAATAATTCAAGTAAATTTGACTCCATACTTGATAAACGGCACCGACTAGCACAAATCGTCGCCATCCCAGCACCTAAGGAATGACCACAAAAATAAAGTAATTTAGTGTTTTCACGCAATACTTTTTCAAGCATTGGCCATAATTCATCGCACTCATCCCTAAAGCCTTTGTGTACCTTTCCAACGGTTTCAGAAATCACCATACTTGCTTTTAAATCGGCCTTAATATCATTGAGTTGCGTTGGCTCCGTTCCTCGAAACGCCACCACGCAATCCCACTCGCTTTCAAAGATATACGCTTCGGCACCTTGGCGTTCAAATAATTTAACCTTTGTGAATCCTAAGGTTTTCACCGCTTCTTTGGCACGATCTTCATTCATATATGCCACAGCGGACAACTCCGCAAACAACAGTGATCGTTGCAACAGACTTAGCTGTGAAATTTCACCATTTAAACAAGATAAGACCTTAAAATAACTCTCATTATCAGCCATCACACACCCCTTATGTTCAATCTAAAAAACAAACGTAAGGTGATTTTGTGAGACTTGCAAATCATGCCAAGCTAGCTGTAAGAACATATGCTGCTATGTTTGCAGCCAGCGTTATTTTGCGTGGGAGATAGAAAATGAATATTGTATTTGTTGCATCAGAAGCAGCACCTTTAGCCAAAACAGGCGGTTTAGCAGATGTCGTGGGTTCACTTCCTGCCGCGTTACAAGCGCAAGGCGAACACCAAATTCACCTCATCATGCCTTATTATAAACAACACATTCATCAAACTGGTTTTCAACTTTGGCAAACCATTGAACTTTGGATTGACGGTCAAACGCGCCAGATTGGCCTGTATCGCCAACAGCTCAATGGGGTGCATACTATTTTGGTTGAGGCTGATGATCTTTATGATCGACCCGAATTATACGGCCCCGCAGATGGTGCTTATCTTGATAACCCTTTGCGCTATACCTTATTGGTGCGTGCAGCCTTAGAAGCTTCTTGCCGTTTGGATGATCAAGTGGATATTTTTCACTGCCATGATTGGCAAAGTGCCTTACTTCCTATGCTGCTGAAAAAACAATATGCCTTTAGAACTGAAATTGCCCACGCCAAATGCATCTACACCATTCACAACCTCGCCTACCAAGGTGTCTTTGATGCCAAATGGCTTGCACGCTTGCATATTCCTGCTGAAGACTTCCATAGCGATGGTTTTGAATTTTATGAGCAAATTAATTGCATGAAAGCAGGCATCTTGCATGCCGATCTTGTGACCACTGTTAGCCCGACCTATGCACAAGAAATCACCACCCCTGCTTTTGGCCAACAACTCGATGGCTTTTTACGCCAACACAGCCATAAACTGCGTGGTATTCTCAATGGCCTTGATTTAGAAGAGTATAATCCTGCCAACAATAAAAACCTTGCCAAACCTTTTAAAGTCGGGGCGATGACAGGCAAAAAAGCCTGTAAAAAAGCATTGCAAAAACAAACTGGCCTCACCCAAGACCCTAAAAAGCCATTATTAACCCTTGTGTCTCGCCTTGCTGAACAAAAAGGTATCACCTTAATTTTAGACAATATGCAACACTGGGTCGATCAAGGTTATCAACTCGCAATTCTAGGTTCAGGCATTGACCACTATGAATCCATATTCACTGAGTTTGCACAACAATACCCCCAACAAGTCTATTTTTATCAAGGCTTTAGCAATGAATTGGCACATCAAATTTATGCCGCAGGTGACTTCTTCTTAATGCCTTCCCATTTTGAGCCATGTGGTTTGGGTCAGCTCATCGCCATGCGTTATGGCAACCTACCCATTGTGATGAACACAGGTGGCTTAAGCGATACGGTCATTGATGCCAGTCAAAGCGATGGCACTGGTTTTGTTTTCAACGATCATCATGCTCAAGCCCTACAGGATGCTACTGAACGTGCTGTACAAGCATGGCAACATCAACCATCCTTTTCTCGTTTACGCGCCCGTAGCATGCGCCGTGATTCCTCATGGCATGCCGCAGCCCAAACCTACCTTAACCTTTATGAAGGTTTGAGCGCATGAGTAAAACATGCATTGCCCTAGATGTTGGCGGCACCAATATTCGTGCCGCCATCATTGATGCACAAGGCAAGATTCTTCAACAACATAGCTACACAGCTCAACTCAGCCAGATCACAGGCAATCAACAAGAGGTTGAGCAACAAGTCATTGAACATATCAGTGCTAATATCGAAGTGCTGCTTGGCCAAGGTGAAAACATTCAACATGTGGGTATTGGCTTTCCTGGCTTTTTTGATAATCAACAAGGTCACTTGATCGCATCCCCCAATATGCCTGTGATTCACAACTTTGATTTAAGTGGACAATTGTCTAAAAAGATGAATTTGACGGTTTCTGCCCAAAATGATGCTTTATGCGCTGCAATGGGCGAATTTCATTATGGTGTCGGCCAATCATCCCAAAGCTTGATGCATATCACCTTAGGCACAGGCGTGGGGGCTGGTCTTGTCATTCAAGGCCAAGCTTATGGCGGCGATAGAGGCATGGCGATGGAATTTGGTCACTTGCGCATGGCTAAAACGGGCGATTACTGTGGTTGTGGCAATATTGCCTGCTTGGAAACCTTTGCATCTGCGACTGCTGTGTTGCGGCGTTTCAATGACCATAGTCAAACATCGGTGCGCACAGCTCAAGAAGTCTACCAACTTGCAAAAGAAGGCGATGCCCTTGCTAAATTGATTCTTTCTGAAGCTGGCAACTACCTTGGCTCTGCTATTGCCGAAGCCAGCAAACTCTTAGATATTAAACACATTAGTATCAGTGGTGGTCTTTGTGGTGCATGGGATATGATTTACCCATACTTACGCCAGAGCATGGAAGCCGCGCTTATTCCACCCATGCGCAACAACATTATCGTGCAACAATCCAGCCTTGGTGATGATGCTGGATTGTTGGGTGCTGCCGCCTTAGTCAACCGCTAAACTTGTGCAGCATTGACACGCACGAAGCTAATTTTTAACGTCTCACCCATCTTTTTGATCAGGATTACACATGAAGCAAACATCAGCATCACAAGCAGCCTTTGCACAGGCTCAAAAACTTCTACCCGGTGGCGTGAACTCACCCGTGCGTGCATTCAAATCAGTCGGCTCTCAACCCTTATTCATTGCCAAAGCCAAAGGTAGTCACATTTGGGATATTGATGGCAACGCTTATATTGATTACGTCGGCTCTTGGGGACCCATGATTCTTGGTCATGCCCATCCTCAAATTATCTCAGGTCTCTGTGAGACGGCACAACAAGGTTTATCGTTTGGCGCGCCTTGCACCTTAGAAATTGAACTGGCTCAAAAAGTCATTGATATGGTTCCCAGCATTGATGTGGTGCGTTTTGTCAATTCAGGCACAGAAGCCACCATGAGCGCACTTCGTCTTGCCCGTGGCCATACCAGTCGTGATAAATTCATCAAATTTGAAGGTGGCTATCACGGTCATAGCGATGGTCTTTTGGTCAAAGCAGGTAGTGGTGCTGCTACCTTTGGTGTCCCTGATTCAGCTGGTGTGCCATCAGATTACGCCAAGCTCACCTTGACCGCACCTTATAACGACCTTGATGCAGTACGTGCTTTGTTTGAAGCCAATGCCGATGATGTCGCGGCTATCATTGTTGAACCTGTACCGGGTAATATGGGTGTAATCGTGCCCAACGATGGTTATTTACAAGGTTTAAGAGATCTATGTGATGAATTTGGTAGCTTATTGATTTTTGATGAAGTCATGAGTGGTTTTCGTGTGGCTGCGGGTGGTGCGCAAGAAGTCTTTGGTGTCACACCTGATTTAACCACTTTAGGTAAAATTATTGGTGGTGGTATGCCTGTGGGTGCTTATGGTGGCCGCGAATCCATCATGCGCCAAATCGCACCCGATGGCCCCGTTTATCAAGCGGGTACGCTTTCTGGTAACCCTTTAGCCATGCGCGCTGGTCTTGATACCCTCAACTTACTCTCTTCACCCGATACCTATAGCCAATTAGAAGCAAACTCAGCTCTTTTATTCAATGCTTTATTGGCAGCTTGCCAAGAAGCCAATATTCCTGCCACTGGCAACCGTGTGGGTGCAATGTTCACCTTGTTCTTCACCGATCAAACTAAGGTCACAAACTACGATGATGCCTGTGCTTGCAATGGTGAACGTTTCAACGCTTTCTTTAATGGCATGCTTGCCGAAGGTGTTTATCTCGCACCAAGCCCTTTTGAAGCTGGCTTTATGAGCTTGGCTCACACCCACCTAGATATTAGCAACACCATCAACGCCGCTAAAAAAGTATTGGCCACCCTTTGAATCTCCTAGATCAGATTCAATTCAATGCCCAAGGCTTGGTACCTGCGATCTCTCAAGATGCGAGCACGGGCGAAGTCTTGATGATGGCATGGATGAACGCAGAAGCAGTGCAAAAAACACTGGATTTGGGCTATGCCCATTATTATAGCCGCTCGCGCCAAAGCCAATGGAAAAAAGGCGAAAGCAGCGGGCATGTGCAAAAAGTTTTAGACATCCGTCTTGATTGTGATGGCGACACCTTATTATTGAGCATCGAACAAACAGGTGCAGCGTGCCATACCATGCGCCGCAGTTGTTTTTACCGTGTTCGCCAACAAGATCAATGGCACACCGATCAAGAGGTCATGGCATGAATGATACCCTCAAAACCTTAAGCAAGGTCATTGAAGAACGAAAAAACACCCCATCAGAGAAATCTTATGTGGCAAGTCTCATACACAAAGGCCAAGATAAAATCTTGCAGAAAGTCGGAGAGGAAGCCATCGAAACCATTCTGGCAGCCAAGAGTGGTGACAAAGCACATCTCATTGCTGAAACAGCTGACTTATGGTTTCACTGCATGGTGATGCTTGCAGAGCAAGGTTTAAGTGCTGAAGATGTCATGCAAGAACTACAAAGACGTTTTGGCATGTCTGGCATTGAGGAGAAAAATTCCCGATGAGTGATTGTTTATTTTGCAAAATCATTACAGGTGATATTCCTGCCAACAAAGTCTATGAAGATGCAGACTGCTTGGCCTTTCGCGATATTCACCCCAAAGCCCCTACCCACGTCTTGGTGATTCCTAAAAAGCACATCACAAGCCTTGCCCATGCCCACACAGAAGATGCGCAGCTGCTTGGCATACTTTTGGATCGTGTGCGCCAAATCGCTGAGTCTGAAGGCATTGCCCAAAGTGGTTATCGTGTCATTATCAATAGTGGTGATGATGGCCGCCAAGAAGTTCCCCACCTCCACCTGCACTTAATCGGTGGAAAAAAACTTGGCGTATAATCGCTTTTGAAAACACCAGATACGCTGAATCATCAGCTCGCTTCACTGCTTGGCATCAGGCATGTGAAGCGATTATCTGAAATCCGAAAACTACAAAACCTATGGTCTGATATCTGTGGTGCGATGTTGGCCAATTGCAGTGAGCCTGTGAGCATTGAAAAAGGTTGTTTATGGCTTGCTGTGAATCACCCCAGTGTGACTGCGCATATACGCATGCTTCAGCCAGAAATATTATTGGCTTGTGAGCGCAAAGCCAAAATTAGCGGCTTATCTCAGGTACGCACCCGCATTGACCTCAATGCGGGCTTAAAACGAGCTGTACCTCGCCCCAAACGCAAACGTATTAGCTTATCTCAGAAAAAAGAGATTGTCCGTGATTTACAAGGTGTTCATTCCCATAAACTACGTCACGCCATGTTTCGCGCTCGCGTCTCTCAAGAAGAACTCAGCCCCAACGATTAACCCATAAAAAAGGATCAATGATGTTTTTTAAAAATAATAATGCAGCAAAAAACATGAAAAAAGGCGAAGACTTTCTCAGTGAAAATACCAAGAAAGATGGCATTAAAACATTGGGTAGTGGCCTGCAATACGAAGTCATCCAACAAGGTGATGGTGCTAGCCCCAAAGCCAAAGATACGGTCAGCGTTCACTACAAAGGAACCCTCATCGGTGGCAAAACCTTTGATAGCTCCTACAAACGCAATCAACCCGCCAGCTTTCCCATCAACCGTGTGATTGCAGGCTGGACAGAAGCCCTCCAACTCATGCAAGTTGGCTGCAAATGGCGATTGTTTATTCCACCCCACTTGGCCTATGGCAAACGCGGTGCTGGTGGTGATATTGGTGCCAATGAAACCTTGATTTTTGAAGTGGAGTTATTGGGCATTAAGTAACTGATAAATTATCTTTATCACATCACAAACGTGTATTCACACTGCTGGCTCTCAGCGGTGTGATGCTTTGCATCTGGGCGATGATCATTGAACCCAGTTCAATCACCATCAAACACATCAAGCTTACCATTCATCGGTAGCGCAATTCATAGCCATTTCACACCAAAAAGGTATTTTAACCCCTACCCCCAAAGGCCACTTCGTCAAAGAAGATCGTCACCTCTTTGTGAGCAGCGGCATTGGCACAAGCCATCTACCCATGCGCTTTGGTGTCCCCCTGAAATTGTGATTTTAGATATTGGCAAGAAGTGAAGGTGTAGAGCCAAGGCATGCCTTGGCTCTATGGAGCTTGGCACATTTGATGCTTTGCTCATGTTGATATCATCTGATATAGTCACTTAAGTATAAACATGACAGAGGATAGCTTACAATGAGTCAAGGCTTTGAAATTCAAATCTTTAACCGCTACACCAACACAATGGACATTGAAAAAGTGTATGGCGATGGCATGGTTAAATTTGCATATGGCAACCCCATCGGACGGCTCTTAGGCCCTATGATTGCCAGTAAAATGCTCAGTCGATTATATGGAAAATCACAAGATAGCTTGAAATCGGCCAAAAAAGTCACGCCCTTTCTAAAAAACTTTAATATTCCAATTGATCAATATCAAAAAGGATCGTTTAAAGAAAACCCTATTGAAACATCGTATCAATCCTTTAATGAGTTCTTTATTCGCGCATTTAAAGAAGGCCAAAGAACCTTTAGCCAGAAATATCATGAGATGGGTGCTTTTGCTGAGGCGCGATACTTTGGCCATGAAAACATGCATGATGAACTAAAAATCCCCGTCAAAGGATCCATGTTACGCGCTGTTGATTTGATTGGTGACCATGCACTAGCCAAAGACTTTATCGGTGGCCCGCTGATGATCGCCAGATTATGTCCTGTTGATTATCATCGCTATCACTACCCTGATCATGGAAAAACCCTTAAAGCCTTTACTGTTTCAGGTGATTTACATTCCGTAAATCCATTGGCCTTAAAGTATAGAGAAGATATTTTTATCAAAAACGAAAGACGTGTTTCGATCTTGGAAACCGAACACTTTGGCAAGCTGGCCTATATTGAAGTCGGAGCCACCTGCGTGGGTAAAATTGTGCAATCCTTTGATGAGTCACAACCGTTTAAAAAAGGCGATGAAAAAGGGTACTTTCTCTTTGGTGGCAGCACCGTGGTGTTATGTGGTGAGAAAGGCAAATGGACACCTTCTCAAGATATGTTAAAGAACACAAAAGCAGGCATTGAGACTTATATTCAACTTGGCGATGCCGTTGCTCAACAAAGCAAGCGGATCTAATCAGCACTGCAAAACATTTGTTTGATAAATCCCCCAGTCCCCCTTTTTCAAAGTGGAAGGCGTTTCTTTGTGATCGTGCATCACTGAATCGCAGCTGGTTTTATTTCCCTCTCCTTAGTCAAGGAGGGATTGAGGGAGAATTGTTCAAACAAAAGGAGTCTTATTGAAAGGCTTTTATCTCATAGAAAAGGTTAATATTCTAAGACTTCTCCACCTGATAGGCTTCTAATCTTGCGCCACAATCCCGCATGTCCTGAGGACTTAACTCTTTACCTCGCAATTCTGCACTTAAATTTAAACTTAAATGCAAATAGCGTGCGTCTTTACGGCATACGTCCGCCACAAGATGCACAGGAAGACTACCAATCACCGTATCACCTTTTTTAATCAAGCTTATATCTAAATGCGTTAACTGCTCATCGACATGGAAGCCTTCTTCTTCTGCCCATGTGACCGCCCCAGAGTGACGAGATACGAAATAGGTTTTACCTTGTG
>JAUZRG010000088.1 GCA_030950585.1 Mariprofundaceae bacterium
GTAATATTTGTGGGATAATTAACAGGTGGAGTGCCAGAAAGTGATCACATGTGTGACAAGATCAATGACAGTGTCATGTGAAGAATGCTGCATAGCAAGTAAACCGCTGTACTTACAGGGTTAGACTCGGATAAGTGATTGTAGTGGTCAAGTTTTGTTGTAGTCAATTTAAGCCACTTTCCTTAAAGACCCTACTCTGGGCTTTTTTATGTATATTTTCACAAGTTTGCAAACATGCTTAATCCAACTTACCCTACGCATATCAATTTCCAGAAAGGGAAATAATTCAACATTCAAGGCTTGATCCCATCTTTTTTTATCAAGTAAGGCTAACATGAGAAATTTTACGGAAATACAAAAAATTTTAGGCACACCGCCTGCTATCAAAAAAATCTATCTGATTGGTTGTACTGGAGCTGGTAAAACATCGTTAGTACAGCATATTTTAGGTTCTAAAAAACATTCCTTTCCAGTGACTGCTCATAGGCGAACTACTGTTGCACCAACTGAATATGTAATTCAAAAAAGTAGACCTTTTAAAACAACGATTATATTGAAGAAAAAACGCGATATGGAAATAGCCATTGAAGAACTTATTCAAGGGGCTATTTTAAAAGCTAAGCAAGATCATAGTACCCTTGAAGATATTGTTTATGAATTAGAACAATCACCAGATGAGCGTTTTAAATTAAATCAAATGGTGACGAGTAAAACATTTCAAAAAATAGCCAATGGCATCACCAATGACATCTTACCTAGGTTAGAAAATAAAAATACAAACGATGAAACATTATTATCTGAACCCTTTATAAAGGAAGCCATAGATAAAGTTGTTACTGAGATTCTAGCTGAAATAGAAAGTAATTTTCAAAAAGTCTGTGACAATAACCATCAGCTATTTAGCGATGATCCCATCATCATTGAAAATTTCGATGATAAAGATAGCTTCATCATTGAAACAAAAAGATTACTCAGCCATGACTTTGGTTCAATTTCTATATTAGCGGAATATATCCGCATGGAAGGTGATTTACTGGCTGATTGGTTAAACCCCCCATTAGATTTTCTATTGATTGATGGTGAAGGCATCGGACATTCCCTTGGGGAAAAAAGAGATACGCTTTCAGCGCGCCATTATGATTACTTTAATTACTGTAATAACATAGTTTTGATTGATGACGCGAGTGACCCTTTTGCAGGTGGTGGACATGGTGCTATAGAAGGGATTTTTTTAAATGGTTATCAAAATAAATTTAGATTGGTTTTTTCAAAAACCGATAAGCTAGAGCAGGCAGATCAGAATGCTTATTTTAGAAGAAATCTAAACAACTTGAGAAGCGCATTAAAAAAGGAACAAATAAAATTTGGGGTAGAAAATAAAGATACTTATAAGTTCAGTGCGCTTAATAAAAAAATTACTGCCGAACCTAAAAAAGCAATAAAAAACCTATTTAAAAGCATATTTGAAGCAAAAGACGAAGATAAAGTACCACTAGAATATGATTTTGACTTATTGTTTTCTAACTTTAATCCTCATGAATTAACCAATGGTATTAAAGAGAGGATTGAAGGTGAACACTGGACTGTTGTCAAGGCACTTTCTAGACGACTACTTAATATTGAAATGGAATACAAATATTTAAAACCAGTTAGCTGGATTTTAACACTTATCATGCATGAAGTTAACGCTTTTCTTAGAAAGGATGATTTATCGTCGGCAATATTAGATAGTCAAAACAACATAAAACAAAACTTTTCACACAAGCTCCTTGAGTATATCGTTATTAATTTCATTTTTGAAAAAAAACATTTATGGCAACAAGCCTATGAAAAAAAAGGAATAGGTTCACACCGATTGCGTAAAAACTTCATTTTTGGTCAAATACTCAATACTTTCTTACCGAGCAAAACAAAAGAAGAGGCTTTCCAAAAATTTAATCATGATATTAAGCAATTACTTTTGAATGCGGGGGCTCTTGAGCTAAAAACAGCAATAAAAACTCAAATAACGCATGTCTCTATTAAAAAAGTTTTTGGTTTCAAAGACTTAGAATGGGATTTAGGTGACGATACCAGCATTTTAATTGGTAAAAATGGTAGTGGTAAATCAACAATCTTAAAGCTTATTTATGCATGTATTAACCATGACCAAGAAACGTTAGAAAGTTTTGGTTCGCCATATGTAGAATTAACGATTAAAAAAACATTTGATAATGGCGATACCCAAAGGTCGAGTGTTTCTCATAGTAAATCATCAAATAACATAAAAACCGTCATGGTAAATACGTTTGATATTAAAACAGATAAAAACCATGATGATGTGATTGATTTAGATAGTCAATTACTCCAGTTGGTCGCAAGATTTGGGGAATTTCAACGTGGTTTGGTTCAGGAGATAAATAAAAAAGTTGGTACAAAAAAAGAAGAGCGAGATCTTGCTATAAAAAATCTAGCATCGGCGGGAGATAAGGAGTTCGAAGATTTAAAACGTCTAACAACAGAAATAAATAATTTTACTGCCGAGGTAAATACCCCATTAGATGAATTTGTTAAGATCATGCAAGGGTACTTTGGCAGTACCAATAAAACACTCATTATTGATAATGCAGATTCGCCATTAATGGTCAAAGTTAATCATGGAGATAAGCCTCAGTTAATCAAAATAACTCAGCTATCATCGGGTGAAAAGCAGTTACTTATCATATTTTTAACCGTAGTTTTAGAGAGAGGTAAATCATTCATACTATTAATGGATGAACCTGAAACATCTTTACATGTTGAATGGCAATCTAAGTTTATAGATGACATAAAAAAACTCAATGCCAATATTCAAATTATAATTGCGACCCATAACCCATTAATATTACTTAACAGAGGGCAAGATGAGATTGGTATTATCGAAGCAAATAACGAAACAGTACAAAAACGCTCTATTGGAACTAAGTACCAAGATATATCGTCAATTTTGCTCGAGCACTTTAACTTATCATCTTTGATTGGCACACAAATGCAAAAAGATATTAAAGACTTTACAGCACTAAAATGGCGTGAAAGTGAATTAAATGAAGATGAACAAATTGAGTTAAGTCGCATAGGTGAATTATTAGAAAATAGCTTAGCGGGTGATATTATATATAACAAAAAATATTTTGAGTTTTTAAAATTTTTGAAAAAAAACAAGAAAGTAGCACTTGAAGACTATGAAAAAGCCAGTGATGAAGAAATGAGTCAATTTTTGAATGATTTTGGAGACTCATTCAATGATTGATATGTCACAACTTTATAACCATCTTGATTATTCTGCCGCTTTAGGCAACTTTAATCATAGTATACATGAAAGAAGGTGGTTGGGATTTAGAGATATCCATTTAAAAGTAGCAAAATATAAATGTCCAATTTGCGAATGTTCTTTAAAACAAAATGAACTATTAACGAGATCTTCTAAAGATGGTGTTACACAAATAAAAGCAACAATAGATCACTATAGACCTAAAGATGATTCACTTTATCCACGTTTAGTATACGAACATACTAATTACCTTCTAATGTGTTCAGACTGCAACAATGCCTATAAAGGTAATTTATTCCCATTACACAGCAGTACGCCTCAACGCGCTGTTTCTCTCATAGATATAGATGCGGAAAAGCCACTTATAGTTAATCCTATTACTGATAATTTATTGGCTCTTTTTACGCTAGTCTTTCGTTATACGCGCAGTGGAAAAAAAGTACTTGAATTAATAGCAAGAAGTGATGATGCCTACTTAAAAGAGAAAGCGGAAGAAACCATAAAGGTTTTTAGTTTAGGTGATTGTGAAATTAACGTACATCAGAATAGAAATGTGCAGATATGTCGCATTAATTTGTTAAATGACCATTTTAAGAAATTTTATGGATTTATAGAAGCTAGAAAAAATAAAGATAACGGAAAAGCTATTGCTGAAATAAGAAAGTATAGATTACGAGATTATGGTTTCTATGAGTTTATTATAAAGGAACAATACCAAAATCTAATATAATCCAAAACAGCAGCTATCATTTTGAAAGAAGGCTTGCATTCTATGCTAAATAAGCCTGTCTGGAACAGATTCTTCGGAATCTCATCCCAATTCTCAAATCGGAAGATCTACATTCTTGACTCATATTTTGAATGCTAAATAAGAGACAGCATACCCATTTTAATCCCAACCTGAACTATCTCCGAATTGGCTGTCCCCAGAGTTGCGCCATTTTTTCTGGAATAATTGTGGCTGAGTCCAGTTTTCATGCCCTACCAGTCACATACACGTATTTAAGAGGTATTAAAAACACAATGGATATCAATGGAATATGTATCTCATCCATAGAAGATGAGCACGGCTCAATTTATGTTTACCAGACAAAAACGGGTCGGGTTCTCAGTTTTGATGGGAAAATCTATCAAAGTTATA
>JAUZRG010000089.1 GCA_030950585.1 Mariprofundaceae bacterium
ACACCGATGCAGCCAATAATGTGGCGACCACTGTGGTGCGTGATGTCTATGTTCAAGATACCACTAAGCCTGTGATTACAACCAATGGTGCTGATCCTTACACCTTTGAGGTTGGTTTAACTTACGCTGATCCAAAAGCGACTGTGACCGATAACGTCGATGCCACCAATGCGGCTTTGGTTGGTGTTAGCAATGTGGTTAACACCGTGGTCGGAAACTACACCGTGACTTATAACCACACCGATGCCGCAGGTAATGTCGCCACCACCGTGGTGCGTGATGTGTATGTGCAAGATACCACTTTACCTGTGATTACAACCAACGGTACTGATCCTTATACCTTTGAAGTAGGTTTAACGTATGTTGATCCATTAGCCACGATGACCGATAATGTTGATGCTACGAACACTTTCTTAACAGGCACAAGTAATGTCGTCAGTGGTACGGTTGGTAACTACACCGTCACTTATAACTACATGGATGCGGCAAGCAATGTCGCCATGACTGTGGTGCGTGATGTGTATGTGCAAGATATCACTTTACCTGTGATTACAGCCAACGGTGCTGATCCTTATACCTTTGAAGTGGGTTTAACGTATGTTGATCCATTGGCCACCGTCACCGATAATGTTGATGCCACCAATGCCGCTTTGGTTGGTGTTAGCAATGTGGTTAATACTGTGGTCGGAAACTACACCGTGACTTATAACCACACCGATGCCGCAGGTAATGCTGCCACCACCGTGGTGCGTGATGTTTATGTGCAAGACACTATTTTACCTGTGATCACAGCCAATGGTGCTGACCCATACACTTTTGAAGCTGGTTTAATCTATGTTGACCCATTGGCCACAATGACCGATAACGTGGATGCCACCAATGCGGCTTTGGTCGGTGTGAGCAGTGTGAATAATACTGTGGTCGGAAACTACACCGTGACTTACAACTACACCGATGCAGCCAATAATGTGGCGACCACTGTGGTGCGTGATGTCTATGTTCAAGATACCACAGCACCTGTTTTTACGAATGCACCTATTAGTGATTTAAGTTTCCAAGCCTCTGCTGTGATGACAAATCTTGTCTTACCTAAACCACTTGTGACGGATCTTTTCCTCGTATCTGTTGTTTCTAATGCTCTGGTATCATTTCCTGTAGGAGCGACAGTGGTCACTTGGGTTGCGTTGGATGCTTCTGGAAATATTTCAACATCAAATCAAACGATTATAGTGACACCCCAACCAGTGATGAGTAGCTCTAGTGCAGCAATTCAATCTGTCGCGACGCTTGGTGATGCAGCAGTGCTTTCGTTTGTGACAGCTTCATCGGCAAATAATATAAACACAACGGTGACTGGTCCTTCTAACTTTCCTATTGGCATTAATAGTATTATGTTGACCGAAACATCAACTGCGCTGGGGTTTATGGCGACAGATAATGCAGGTACGAGTAGTACTTTAAATGTTGGTTTAAATAATGGTGTGGCTGTTGCCCAACAAGTGACCGTGCAAAGAGGAACCGTTCAGCCTCCAGCACCTTCTGGCGGTGGTTGTCACTTGTCTTCTCAGCACCAGAGCTTTGACCCGACATTGCCAATGATGATCTTTATGTCATTACTTTGGTTAGGTCGGCGTTACCGTTACACAGTGTGATTTGAGCTAATATAAAATCTTTATAACTGATGTTACGCACACAGTCGTATCAGCCTCGAAATTTTTTATGATTATCAATGTAAAAAACAGATTGATTGATGCTCCTCACCCTATCCCTCTCCAGTAGGAGAGGGGATAAAAGATGAAGAGAAACTAGCCTTGTTTCAGCTCTTCTCCCTCAGGGAGAAGTTTGGATGAGGGGATCAAAAGAAATGGGGTGTATTAAAATACTTTGTTTTACTGTTTATGTCCGTGTGTTCTGCCATAGCTTGTGAGTAAGAAAAGTCGAGCATGTTTATTATGAGGGTGCGTAACATCAGTTTATCAGTGAATATGAATTGCTGTATTCTCATGAAATGAAATAGGTGAGGCCTGCCAGTCATTTAGATAGTGTGCACTGGCATCGCCCTGATCAATGGTAAATTTACTTCTATTGTTTGTTTGACATGTTTTATGAGTCCAGTGATCTGCATTACGCATTTGAGCTTGATGTTTCATCTTCAAAAGTTTCTTCGTTTTTTTTTGTTTGGTGGTTTTCTTCTTTTCCTGCGGTGAAGTGGATGAAGTGGATGAAGTGGATGAAGTGGATCGTGTTGGTGAAAAGGCTGTGGGTGTTGTGAAAGAGGCCGAAGAATTAAATGAAGTTGATGGTGTTGGTGGAGCCAAGGCAGCATTGACTTGTGTGCTGACTGTTTGAGCAAAGGTGCCAGCACTGACACTGAACTGAATATTGGAAAAAGCAGCTTGGGTTGTCCCTGCAAGTTGTGCGCCATTAATTTGTATGCTGCCAATATTACCTGCTAGAAAGCCAAATCCAGTTGGCGAAGCAGGGCTAAAAACTTCTCCATTTTGAATGGTACTTGAAAACAGCGATCCATCCGACATGCTTAAGTTATTGGCAGTGGAGGCTTGAAAAGATCCGCCAACGTGTATCTTGGCATTTGTATTAAATATCATGCCAGCGGAATTGAGAAAGTAAAAGCTGGCATTGGGCATTGATGTGGCACTATCGATGAGACCATCAATGCTGGAAATGTTTCCGCCAGTGACACGGGTGATAATGAGTGAGATAGGTATATTTACTGGGCCTGTGAAGGTGGCACTTTCACCTGTTAAGACATTAAAGGTGCTAAAACTATGAAATAAGTTGTTGCCTTGTACTTGTCCTTGAGATGCAGGAATAATGAAATTTCCAGATACAGTTCCTGTGCTTAACGGGTTCATGCTTCCATCATAAATGGCTTCTGCATGTGTTTGTGATGTGATGAAAAAAAGGCAAAGCATGGTATAGCATAAAATAATAATGTTTTGTCTCATAAGACAACCTCTCTATTGAGATAAAGAAGAGAAGATAACGTCTTAAGACATGAAGGCAATATAAGTTTATTTTAAGGTAAGAGGTAATTTACAAGGTGTTTTTTTATCGTTAATGTGGAGGCATTCTTAAGTGATGTTTTATGGCTTAATATAAGTGAGTTAATTCATTGAATATAGTTAATATAGTTTGTTTCTTTTTAATGTGCTGTTGTTTGATTAAACCTGATATTGTGTTTTCAGCATCACGTTTGCCACCATTTTCTGAAGAAAAAAAAACAGGTGTTATGAGTACACAGACCATCCTTATTAAGCGAGTTGTCTTTTTAGGAAATACAGTTGTGAGCAATACGACTTTGCAAGATGTAGCTCAACCTTATTTGAATCGTGATATTCGTTTTTCTGACTTACAAGACCTACGCTTACAGCTTACACAAATTTATATCGCCAAAGGTTATATCAACTCAGGTTTTTTGATTGAATCACAAGATGTTTCTGATGGTACGCTGTCTTTCAAAGTGATTGAAGGTCGGGTCAAGAAGTTCGTCGTGCATGGTTATAAGAAATTAAATCGCACGTATGTGGAAGGTTATTTAAGGCGATATACTCACCTTGGTGATGTGCTTAATGTGAATCAGTTCAAAGAAGGACTCTTATTATTTAAAAAAGATCCACGTATTGGCATGGTTTCAGCCCATCTTCATCCAATGGAGAGGATTGGCGAAGCTTTTTTAGATATTAAAATGGAAGAAGCTAGTCCTTGGCGTGTTCGTTTGACTGGCAGCAATTATGGTTCTCCATCGTTAGGGTCTTGGCGTTCGGGTCTTCATGTTGAACATTTAAATTTAACAGGGTCTGGCAATAGTTTAGCTTTGGATTATGGTTTATCTGCAGGCTTGCAGGACTATAGTATCTCTTACAAAATGCCAGTGAACCATGTGAGAACACGTTTCGTTTTACAGGCTTCATCAAGTTATTCTTTGGTGACTTCCGCAGCATTTAGAAATTTAGATATTAGAATTAAATCTCAAACCTATGCGATGAAGGTAGAGCATCCATTATGGATGAGTGCAACTTCTGAAGGTTTATTCTCTGTTGCTTATGAGCAAAAACAAATGAAAACTTGGTTGCTTGGTATGCCATTTTCATTTGAGTTTGGTATTCACAAGGGAAAACTTCGTACTGATACGTTTTTGTTGAAAAACGAGTTTGCATATTATACCAAAACGAGGGTATTGGCAACACATGCACAGTTAGCTGTTGGTATAGCACCTCTGATTCGTCATAGTGCAGATGGACGTTTTATTAACTGGTTTAGCCAAATGCAGTGGTTAGAGCGTTGGTCTGTGCTTAATAGCTATAGTGTCATGAAAACTCAGTTGCGTTGGAGTAATGATAGGTTGCTATCAGTCAATAAATACGCCATCGGTGGTCGTTATAGTGTGCGTGGCTACCGTGAAAGTCAGTTTAGCATGGATAATGCTGTGACATTTAAATTGGAATGGTATGTGCCTATTTTTCAATTAAGAGTGCCTTTTATTAATTCTAAGCCTTCAGATGGACAAGTGAAGTTGTCTGTCTTTATGGATTATGGTCATGCGTGGAACAAAAAAAATGGTACGCAAATAACTGCGCACTCTTTGGCCAGCGTGGGTCTAGGCTTGCAATGGCAGATTAATAAGCAATATCACTTTGAAGTATTTGCTGCGAAACCATTGCAGAAAGTCATTCAGAGTACTCAAAAAGACTTACAAGATATAGGTGTTCACTTGCAGTTATGGGCACAA
Source organism: Mariprofundaceae bacterium (assembly GCA_030950585.1). Classification (GTDB taxonomy): domain Bacteria; phylum Pseudomonadota; class Zetaproteobacteria; order Mariprofundales; family Mariprofundaceae; genus JAUZRG01. The sequence continues at coordinate 4,754 of JAUZRG010000089.1, forward strand.
CTTCTTTAAGTTTAATTCACTGTTTCGGCAAGAGATTTTTTAAGGCTCTAATTTTTTTCTTGGCTTCTCGAGAATACTTTCCTTTTGGATTACTGATAATAACTTTCTGGTATGATTCTAAAGCATCTGCAAGGTGGTTCTGTTTATATTGAACTCTGGCAAGAAAGTCATAAAAATAATCAAATTGATTGGGCATGGCATATTCCATGGCTGTATATGTCTTTTCAATGGCTTGATCATATTCACCTTGATCGTTTAAAATAGCAGCCCATGTATCGTAGCATTGATCGTATTTAGCATCTTCCATCGTTAAGCTTATTTTAATTTCTTCGATGGCTTTTTGGTGTTGACCCAACATCATGTAGACATAAGCCATGTTGTTGTGGGTAGACCAGTTTGGGTATACTTTAACAAGACGACGCATCACTGAAATAGCTTCTTCTAAGTGATCTGTATCAACCAAAGCCAAACTATAATTGTGTAAGGCGTAGCTGTGTTGGGGGGCTAGATGAACCGCTTTTAACGCTGATTTTTCTGCATCAATATAATTTTTCTGCAATGAAAAAACGAAGCTGCTAATGATATGTACACTCACTTTATCTTGTTCGCTAGGTAGGGATGTATTGATTTTTTTAATCATGCGCATTAATGCAGGAATGTTTTTGTTTTCTTTATAAAAAAGAGCCAATGAAAAAGGCTCTAAGTGCATTAAGACATGTTCGGCAGCTTGAGATATAAGATTTTCCATGTCTTTTTCATGGCCTGTAAACATCGCGCTAGGATAGCCTGAAATACGAACAATCATGTTTAATTTCTTAGCTTCTACGATACTGCCATCGACACTTTGAATATCTTGACCAAAAAACATGCGCATATAAGCAATGATCGCATTGAGTGAAATATCAGCACCAGGTACCTGAAACTCAGGAATTTCATCTTCTGTGTCAGTATTAAGTGTTTTATAAATTTTAATGTGCGTTTTTACATTGTTACGAATATGGTTGATGCGATCAGAAATACGTCTTGCTATTTCTTTTCCTGTGTAGCCTCGTGCTTCTAGGGAGTGAGGCACATCAAAGGCGTGAAAGCTTAGCTTATTATCATTAAATGTGGTTAAAACATTGTAGAGAGCAGCCAAAATAACAAAGGTAAAGACTACTTTGACAAAAATAATATAAACAGAAGTCGCTTTTTCTCTGATGATCGCGAGTGATAACGGCGTTTTTTCTTCTTCAAAAGTATCTTCTTTTAAAGGGTTTTCTTCTAATTTATCTGTGGGCTGATCGTTATCGGTCATGTTTGTTCCTCTTTCATTTTTGGTGAGGTTCATGGACGAATGCTCACATGATAGAACCAAGGCTGCAATATTATGTGTGATGATTATATTAAGATAATGTTTTCATTTCTAAGAAGAGGGGTTCTTTTCTTTATAAAAAAAACCTGTATGATGCCGTGCTACTTTTAAAGTTATATCCTTTTTACATGATAAGTATAAGTGCTTGAATTTTCAAGTATATATTATATCGAGGTTTTTTTATGTTGAAAAAACATTGTTTTTTTAAAAATTCTTTTAACTTTGCCTCATGGCGGGTCATGGCCTTGGGTCTTATTTGTCTTTTTTCGCTACTGCCAAGTGCCGTTGCAGAGCCCACATTCACACGTTCTGAGGCGTTTGGTGACTGGTTGTTGCAATGTTTTACAGTGGAAATAAAGAAAGGCCAACAGCAAGAACGTTGTAGTTTAACCCAAGGTGTGGGTACTGAAAAAGTGAAGTTGATTGCCAGCTTATCTGTGGTGAAAGAATCTAAAAAACAGTTGTTGCGATTAACGGTTCCTTTGGGTATTTCTCTTTCCCATGAGGTCAGTATGAAAAGCACAACGGGTTTAGGTGATATGAAGTGGCTAACTTGCATCAATAGCGGGTGCTTAGCTGAAAAAACTTTAGATACAGCTTTAATTAAAAAGCTGGCTGGTAAAAAGAAACTCATTTTAACCGTGAAGACACTTAAAGATAAGCGTGATCTTATTTTACAGTTTAGCTTGAAAGGCTTAGCGCAAGGTATCGCTAAAACAAAATAATTTTTATTGTTTGACCATCTTCGTGGAGAGTTTGTATAATGAATATAGATGCTAGTTTATTTGCGTCATCTATGCGGTATCGTTTTATTTTAAAGAATAAGTTTCAGTTATGTTTTGTGCTCATGATTTCCTTGTTTATGCTTGGCGGCACGCTGCATGCTTTTGAAAAAACAAGTGCGGTGCATGTTGAGCGCACGATGGATGAGGATGGGTCACCAAAAGCCTTTAAACTCACCTTATATGGTTCAGATAAAGATAATAGCCAAGTGCAGTGGTCTGTTGATCAACAACCACAGCATGGTGTGGCAAGTATCGAAGCTTTAAATGCAGCCATTTCGGTGCATTATCAGCCTGAGTTAAATTGGAATGGCCAAGACCACTTTGTGGTTAAAGTGGCAGATAAAGATGGTGGTTATAATACAATTAATGTGACGGTTCATGTTTCACCGCGCAATGATCCGCCTGTTAATGTGAAACAACCAACGATCACAGGACTCATGAATGTTGGTGAAACAATCATCGCAGACAAAGGTCGTTGGGATGACAGTACCGATGGAGAATCGTCTGATTTTCATTATGTTTATCAGTGGATGCGCGCCACTAACGCTCACTCTCAGCAATTAACACCGATTCCAAATGCAACAGCACGTCATTATTTGATTACAGAAAGTGATCGACATGCGTATTTGGCCGTGCGTGTCATTGCGAAAGATAAAAAAGAAAAAAAAGAAGATCAACTAACCGCTTTTGCGACGAGTGATGTGAGCCGTGTGGGTAATCAAGCCCCTATGATTAGTTTAACCGCGCCAGAAGAAACCTTTATATTAAAAGCGTTTGCCTTTGAAGGTAATCAAAAACACACCGCTTCTGAATTAAATCGTGTGTTGAAAGACTTTATTGGTCAAGAGGTTGGCTTGAGCGACTTAAAAGAAGCCAGCAACAAGATCATGACGTTCTATCAAAACACCAGTAAAATCATTGTGAATGCCCAAGTACCCGCACAAGAGATTTCTCCAAATGATGCTGTTCGCATGGTGATTATAGAAGGTCACCTAGGTACTATTCGTGTGGCGGGCAATAAGACTTACAGTAAAGATTTCTTGGTCAATCAAGTTTCAGGTGCCATTGATACCTCGCAGCCATTGCACTTAAATGACTTAGAAAGTGCTTTGCTATCCTTGAATAAAAATGCGGGTTTAGAAGTTCGGTCCGTACTACAACGTGGTAGTAAACGCGGCGATGTGGATATTTTATTGAAGGTACAAGATAAAAAGTCAGCAAGTGTGAGTTTAGGGTATAATAACGATGGTTCAGGCTCGATTAGTAAGGATCGTTATATCTTAGGTTTAGGACTATTTAATGTTAGAGATGTTGGTGGACACTTAAATATGCAAATTCTTTCAGGAAATAACCCGAGAGAATTGGCTTATGCTACGATGGTTTATGTAGAACCCGTAGGGAACCGTGGCACAAAAGTAGGCTTTACTGCGAGCACAGGTTCTTATGAAGTGGCTAAAAAGTTTTTTGATCTTGGTGTGAAAGGTGATAACAACACTTTTAGTGCGTATGTGAATCACCCTTTCAAAGTCAGCCGTGATTTCACCTTAAATGCTGAAGTGGGTATGGAAGCCAAAGATGCCAACTTCTTTATCTTGGGTGCTAAAACTAGCCGTGACCGTATTCGCACCTTATACGTTTCAACCAATGCAGAGTTAAATGCCTTTGGTGGACACAGTTTTTTATCGGCACGCTTAACCCAAGGTTTAGGTGAGCTATTTGGTGGTATTTTAAATAGTGCTAACGCAAGTCGCCAAGGAGCCGATAATTTATTCACACGCATTGAAATATCTGCCTCTCACAACCAACCACTTTCAAAACACTGGTCTGTTTATGGTGCTGCCTCAGGACAGATTTCTGATGATAGCCTTGTTTCAAGTGAAGAATGGCAAATTGGTGGTGTGAATTCTGTGCGTGGTCATTTAGCGGGTGCGCAAACAGGCGATATTGGTTACCGCACTAGCCTAGAGTTTCGTTATAGTGATTATGGCGAATTACCTTGGATTGCTTATACCTTCTTGGATTATGGTTATGCCTTGAGGCGTGTACCTTTTATTGCGCAATCCAAAGATAATTGGTTGGCAGGTGCTGGTGCAGGTTTGATTGTGCAAAAAGACTTTAAATACATCACTTTTAACCTAAACGTTAACCTTGGCTTGCCAGTACATTTATCCACGACAGCACAAAAAGATCGTAACCCCGTATTCAATATTAGCACCTCTTTCAAGTATTAAGGAATTTATCATGGCTAATTTAAACTCATACACACAAGCAAAGAAAAAGAGATTTTCTATGAAAAAAACAATGCATAAACTAACGGCATATCTGTTGATAGGTTTAATGCTTGTACCAACTTCTTTAATGGCAGCCCCTATAGGTGTCAATGTTGTTGCTGGTAATGTCAATATCAATCAACAAGCTGCGACAACACAGATTCAACAGTTGTCGGATAAAGCTATTATCAACTGGCAGAGCTTTGATATTAGTGCGAAAGAGCTGGTTAAATTCTTACAACCCGGAGCCGATTCTATTGCCTTGAACCGCATTATTGGTGGGAATGCAACTGAAATTTTAGGGCAACTTTCGGCCAATGGACGTATCTTTATTTTAAATCCGAATGGGGTGGTTTTTGGTTCAACAGCGCGTGTAGATGTGTCTGGTTTATTGGCCACCACGCTTAATATTAAGAATCAAGATTTTTTAAATAATAAGTTTAATTTCACGCAAGATGCCACTGTCGCCAATGCCGATGTGGTGAACCAAGGTAAAATTAATGTCAGTGATGGTGGTTTTGCCTTTTTGGTGGCACCTGGTGTTAAAAATGAAGGTTTAATTGTGGCGCGTTTGGGTCAAGTTGCTTTGGCTTCTGGTAACCAAATGACCATTGATTTTCAAGGTAACGGCCTTGTTTCTTTTGCTGTGTCTGGTGATATCGCCAACCAAGTCAACCCACAAAATGGTCAAACACTCGCTGCACAAGTGAGTAACTCGGGTGTGATTCAAGCCACGGGCGGACAAGTGGTGATGAAGGGTTCATCCATTGGTGATGCCTTTACCTCTGTTGTGAGCAATACAGGTACGATTCAAGCGCAATCGCTACAAAAGAAAAATGGTAAGATTGTTTTATCGGGTGGCATAGGTTCAGGGATTGTTAGCAACTCTGGTTTATTGGATGTGTCAGCAGTTGAAAACAATACCGATGCTGGTGTGGTTAGCATGGATGGTTACTTTGTCGGTAATGATGGAAGCATCAATGCCAGTGGTTCAGGCACAGGCAATGGTGGCTTGGTTCAAATCAACAGTACACAACACACCATTACCACCGCAAGCAGTAACATCAATGTGAATGGTGGCGATCAAGGCAATGGTGGCACTGTGCTAATTCGTTCTGATAACCATGTTACCTTTGATGGACAAGTAGCCACAAAAGGTGGTGCGATTAAAGGTGACGGTGGTTTTGTCGATGTCTCGAGTCAGGGGCAAGTTGAGATTCTAGGTCAAGTCGATGCCTCTGCTGCAAATGGCAAAACAGGCTCTTTGTTAATTGATCCAACCTTTATTGAAATCAATGATGTGGGTGGTGTGGCTTTTGCGACAACGCTAAATCAATTTGCACTAAATCAAGGTTTAACAACGGTCATTACGGCAACCAGTATCAATGCCTTGACTGCGAATGTGATTCTACAAGCCAATACTGACATTACGGTCAACACGGCGATTAACATCACCAACCCAGCGACCACTTTAACCTTGCAAGCAGGACGTTCTATTTTAATTAATCAAAATATTACCACTAACAATGGTGCGATTGTAATGACAGCCAATGATGTTGGTGCAGTGGTTGCCGATCGTCTTGCGGGTGCAGCTAATATTACGATGGCAGCAGGTACTGCTTTAAATGCTGGTACAGCTAATATTGATTTAACGGTAGATGCTGTGGGTAATGGTGCTGTTGGTGCAACTGTGGGTAGTATTACCACCCAAGATGTCATCACCACAGGTAATATCACCCTAGACTCTGCTGCTGATGCGCTTGTGAATGGTGCCAACTTTGGTACGGGTTCAGCCGCTGTTTCGATTACAGCTGATAATGATGTTGTACTAGGTAGTGTGCTTAATACGGGCACGGTCACGCTTGCAGCAGGTCGTGCTGTGAATATGAATGCTAATATCACAGGAACAGGCGCGGTGAATGTCACCGCCAATGATGCCGCTGCTGCTGCCGCTAATCGTGTGGCGGGCAATGCAGACATTATTCAAGCAGCAGGAACTGTTTTAGATGCTGGTGCTGGTAATGTGACTTTAACTGTGGATGCCGCTGGCAATGGTGCTGGTGGTAGTACCAAAATTGATCATATCACAACGACAGGAAATTTAGCCATCAATAGTGTGGGTGCGATTACTGAAACGGTGGCAGAT
>JAUZRG010000009.1 GCA_030950585.1 Mariprofundaceae bacterium
CTTCATGCTCATCCAACCAAATATCAACCTCTTTCTGAAAACGGTGTTGATCCTCAACACTCAAACCAGTAGCACAAAAGCGGTGTTGATAATGCCACGCCAGCATGGCTTGTACGTCCGTTTTTTCAATGCGAACAATCCAGTGTTGAAGTGTTTCACCTTGTTGGCGGGGATGCGTGGCTTGCAGAGATGCTTCAATGGCTTGAAAGGGTGATTCTGCGCCTTGGGCTTTCTCGGCTTCTTTTGCTTCTTGCACCCGCTTAAATTGAATGTTGCGCACAATTTTCCATGCTGGGAAAGCTAAAACAGCCAATAAGATCCACAGCCACCAGCGGCTATCTTCATCATCATCTTCTAGCTGCCAGCGGTCGTAGCTAAATTTGATGTCTTGCAGTAAGTCACGCCACCATTGCCACATCGCTTGATCATCGTTTTCCAATTCAAACCAGTTCGGCGGTGTAGTGTCCACATTAATCCATTGCCCATCCACATAAGCCAACACCCAAGCATGGGCATCCCGCCCGCGTACCAACAGCATATCACCTGATTGTTCTTGCAGTGAAAAGCCCGTGGCATAACGCGCGGCAATGCCTGCTTGACGCAATAGCATCACCGTGGCTGAAGCAAAGTATTCACAATGCCCTTTTCTCGTTTCAAGTAAGAAGTCAGCAAGAGCCGTGCGGCCTTCGGCTGGACCTTGCACCCATGTGCTGTATTCAAACTTATTTTGAAAGAAAGAAGACACGGCATTCACCACTTGCTGAGGTGGTAAGGCATCCAAATGAAGTTGCGCTGCGACCTTGGCCACGGCGGCTTTTTCGGCTTCACTCACTTTAAAATCATTGGCTTGAGGCAAGCTTAGATCCTGCTGTTTTGGGTTGTAATGCACTTTGTAATTGATCAAACCTTCTTCTTGGCGCACGCCTAAACTTTTAAACCGATTGCTTTGTACCTCATCGACATAAAAAGCGGTGATTTTTTCCGTGCCCAAAGGAATCGGAATCAAGACTTCTTTCATCTTAAAGGGCTGAAAGATTTCCAGAACTTTTTGGCTTTGAATGTTTTGGCTTAATAACCAGATACCCGAAGCCTCTTTTAAAACATGACTTTGTGCTTTGGTCGCAAACCATATGGTTTTTTGATACCCATCAAAGCTGGCTGTTCGTAACAACAAGGGTCGGCGCACCGTTTGCTTGGCTTCGACGCGAAACAGAATGCGATCCGATAATTTTAACTGGCCGACCTGCCCCATCGCGGTGCTGCCTTGCGAAGCCTCATCATCACCATGAAACCACTGCGCCATCCATTGTCCGACTTGTTTGCCCAAGTGAGCATGGGCTTGATACAAGGCCACTTGCCCCCCATAACCCACACCCACTGCGGAACCAAACATCAACAACCAAAGAAAAAACACACGCTTTTTGCGCGGTGGAAAAGATAAAAGAAGCATCCATGCCAACAACAGCACCACCACAGGGTAATACCAAGGGTGCGAAGGGATCGCCGTTCCGACGGATAACAAACACAGGCAGACATAACTAAAACGAATGTCGATCCAATCAATCTTTTCTTTTGAGCGGCGCAAGCGATACAGCAAGGCAGTAAAAGGTGTTTTTTGCTGCTGAGAAAAACCTTGGGCTAACAGCAAAGGAAAGCAGACCACGGGAAGCATCTGTGCAGTTGAATACAATACTTTGGTCGCTTCACCTGTTAAAAAGAAATAAATGAAAAAGGCGATGAGACCCACACCACACAAATCACCAATCGGGTTAAAATCCTGCATCGAACTTTGCCACTGCCCAGCTCGCCAGTGTGCAACCCCGATCAATACGACAAACAACGCACTCAAAAGTAGGACATCAACAAACCAACCCCATGCCAACAAAGTTGCGATCAATAAAAGAGGGAAACTTTTCATCACGAGGCCATCCGCATGAGATCATCTTGAATATGACCCATGCGCAAACACAACCACCGCTCATGGTGTGCTGCCATCACCGCCAATGCTGGTTCTTGAGCGTTCTCAGGCAAGATCAACAACACCGTCACCTCGACCTCACAGGCCAATAAGGCTTTGACCAACTCTTGGCGTGCTTCATCCCAGTCCATCAACACCAACACACACGAACTCAACACACCGATGTGTTGCATCACAAACTGACTGAGGTTTTCAAACGAGGCATCATGGCACAAGGAAAGTGAGGCCAGTGTTTCAAGCATCTGCTGGGCATGCGCCAGACTTCTGCCAAGGTTGAGGCTCTGGCAAGATTCACCCACAAACATGAGATCCAAGAGGCTATCACTTTGATCCAATTGGCTGCTAAAGCTGGCTGCCACCGAAATTGCTTCTTCAAAAACCTGTCCATCTTGCGCTGTCGCAGCACAGGCAAAACAATCCAACACCAAAGCTTGCCTGACTGCATGCTCATCTTGGAACTGCTTCACCATCGGCTTATTGGCACGTGCCCAACTTGGCCAATGAATATGGCGTGGCGAATCCCCTGCTTGGTATTCTCTTAAGGTGTGAAACTCATGACTTTCACCAATCTGAGAAGCCAAGGTCATTTCACCTTGTTGGTTTTGCGCTGCACCCGACACGGCCAATTTGAGGGGTAAATGATAACGACGCGGCAAGGCCAACAAAGTCTGATCTTGGCGACAACGGTGGTGGCGGTGCAATAAACCCAATGGCTCAGGTTGACGTGCCTGCAAGCGGTTGAATTGAATGATGCCACGACGAATGGCGACGGCTTCCAAGGATAAGGTGGTGGTTATTTTGGCGGCCAAGACTGGCCATTCTTTTTCTTCACAACGCACACCCCGCGTCTGCCGATGCAAGCATAAAAAACGATAATAACCCACATCACGATCAAAACGATTGCGTGTCGCTTCTTGGGGATCTTTGGCGGCTAAAAAAGAAGCATAATCAGGCGATGGGTATTGCACCTCTTCGCGCAGCAATAAGGATTCAAGCGGGTGTTTTGAAAGGTTGTTAATATGCACATGGTAGTGAAAAGGCACATCCACAGTCACAAAGCTCGGAAGTTGACGTTCGAGTTGCAGTGATATGCGTTGAAAGCGTTGTAGCCAAAGCGCAAAGCACGCCACCAAAAACAACGCACACAACAGCATAAACAACTGATGCAGCATGGTCGCTTTGGTATCAATGCCCAAGGCCGCTGAAAAAATCAGAGCCACCCACACAAACTTACCTAAGGTGGTGAAACGGTTCCGCCATAAGGAGATGCGATGCAGCCATTGAAACAGAATGAATGAAAAGCGTTTCACACAGGCACGGTGGTGTGTTGCAAAATATCGGTGATGATGCCTTCTGCACTGATGCCTGAAAACTTGGCTTGGGCTTCGATACGCAAACGGTGTGCCAACACAGGCACAGCCAGTTCTTGCACATGGTCAGGGCTGACAAAATCAAAACCATCCATCAAGGCCAAGGCTTGCGCACACTTCATCAAAGTGATGGACGCTCTTGGCCCTGCACCGAGTTTGATACCTGCATAACTGCGGGTAGCAGTCACCAAGGCCACAATATAATGCTTGAGTTCATCACTGATGTGGACACGGCACACATCGGCACGCAACGCCAAGATTTCATCCAAAGACGCACAGGCTTGCAATTGATCAATGGGGTGTGTGTGTTGCTGCGCTGACATCATGGCGACTTCTTGATCCGCAGACACATAACCCAGACCAAAGGACATCGCGAACCGATCCATTTGGGCTTCGGGCAACGGGTAAGTGCCATGAAACTCCACAGGGTTTTGGGTGGCAATGACAAAAAACGGCGCTTTGAGTTGTCGCGTTTGACCTTCAATGCTGACTTGATTTTCCGCCATCGCTTCCAGCAAGGCCGATTGGGTGCGCGGCGAAGCACGATTGATTTCATCGGCCAATAAAATATGGGTGAAAATAGGGCCCGCTTGAAAATGAAAGTTTTGCTCTTTTTGATTGTAAATCGAGACACCCAAAATATCTGAGGGCAGTAAATCAGGTGTGAATTGAATGCGCTTAAAGTCGGCGTGAACCGAAAGAGCCAAGGCTTTGGCTAAGGTCGTTTTACCTGTTCCGGGTAAATCTTCCAACAACACATGACCACCCGCAGCAAAAGCTGCCATCAACCAACGAATACTTTGGTTATCACTATGAATCACCGCTTTGATTTGTTGCTGTAGTCGCTGTGTTAAGGCCTTTGCTTCCAACACCTGATCATTCATTTGATATTCCTATGCTCATAACGAATTTTCAACAAATCATAAAACATTTTTAAAGGATCAATCACCATTTGCACCCGTGAGTTCAACACATCCGTCCAGACCACGGGAATCTCAGCAATGCGGTATCCCCCGCGTTGTGCCAAGTGCAAGGCTTCCACATCAAAACTAAAACCATCCAAATGCAGACGAGAAAATACATATTGGCAAGCTTCTTTTTCAAATGCCTTAAAACCACACTGGGTATCTTTCATGGATAAATGCACAATTTTTTGCACAAACAAGTTAAAGGTTTTCCCCATGTGCTCGCGCAGCCACGATTGATGCACAGGAATCTGAGAATCAGGATGTTGCCTCGAAGCAATCACCACCCCATAACCATCAGCCATAAGTGGTAATACTTTTTCAATTTCACAAATATGGGTGGAATGATCAGCATCCATAAATAAACAAATATCACCTTGAGCTGCTTGCATGCCCGCTTTGACGGCCGCACCTTTGCCCTTATTTTCAGGCAATGCGAGGAGCTTTAAATAAGGTTGACTTTCCATCAACGCTTGAACGGCTTCGACCGTATGATCGCTGCTGCCATCATCCACCACGATGATTTCAAAATCAGCATGAAAACGCTGTTCAAGGTAAGGATAAGCTTCTTGCAAGGTCTTGGGTAATCGACTTGCTTCATTGAATGCTGGGATAATCACGGATAATAACATTATTGCGCCTTATGAAATAACAATTGCAAACCACCTTGCTTGAGTAGTGTTTGCATGGGTTGTGTGATGCTTTCACGGTGTTCATCACGCAGAATCAGGGCAAAGGTTTGATCATTCGCAAACAAAGGATCTTTTGCATCCAAAACAACGTGATAGGAACGCCCCGAGTAAAAGGAAATAGAGGGTAAGTTTAAGTGGTAGCTCAAGACGGCAACCTCTGGATTTAAATCTTTAATCTCTTGGGCAATAGCTAAACTTGGCCCTTGAGAAAATTTCGCCGCAAAAGGTGCTAATGTGCCAAACAATGCGATTTGCAATAAAAAGGCCAAAGCCACAAAGGAGCCAAAAATATATGTCTTTTTTTGATTGTAAAGTACATACAAGAGAGTCAATAAAAGAAAAACACCTGAAACAACGATCCAATTTGACGGCGTGACATCTTGACTCAAAATAGCCAAGGCGCGTGGATGATGAACCCATTGTGTCACCTTTGGAAACCACAAAAACAAACTGGCTAATAAAACAATCAACGGCAACAACAACAAGGTAGTAGCGTATTTTATTTTATTCAATGTCGGCAAAGAAGGAAAATAATGATGCAAAAACAAGCCCAAACTAATGGCGACCGCTGGCAACAAACTGGAGATATAATGTGGTAATTTGGTTTGAGCGATGGTAAAAATCACAATGACCAAGACAATCCAAATCAAACATAATCGCAAGATCCATGCCTCAGGATCCGCACATTTTCGTTGTCGCCATGTTTGCAGCCAAACGGAAGGCATCCATGCCAACCACGGCAACACAGCCACACAAAACACCATTAAATAATAATACCAAGCCCCGCTATGACCTTGCATTGGATTCAGGGCGCGGCCGATATTGTGAACCATGATAAATTCATAAAGAAAACCCCAACCTTGCACCATCACAATCAAAATATACCAAGGACTGGCACACAAAAAAAACAAAGCCAGACAAGCTATCCAAGGAATAGACACCAACTTTCTCCACTGCCCACTCAACACGCGATCCACCACGATAATGGCACAAGGAATCACCAATCCCACAGGGCCTTTGATGCTCACCGCCACCCCCATTGCCACAGCACACCACAAGGCATCACGTCGTAAATCGAACATGCTCCATAAAATATAACTACCCAAAGCCAGTAAAATCCAAAAGTTCAAAACCGCATCCAAAATAGCGGCATGACCCAATAAGCCTGTTTCTAATAGGGTCAAATAAATACAAGCCATCATCACACCCGTAGTGATACCCGACACTCGCTTACCTAAATACAGAAGATACAGTGCGCCAAATAGGGTAAACAAAGCGGATGGTAATCGGGCAGAAAAAGCATTCTCGCCAAAAAGAAGATAAGCCCCTTGCATCAGATAATAGGTGAAAGGTGGTTTTTCAAAAAAGAACAAACCGTTGGCTTGAGGTACGATGAATTGCGATTGATGCAACATATCTAAGGCAGTTTGAGCATAAATCGTTTCATCATAATCAAATAGCGGTGCAAGACCCAGGATAGGTAAATATAACACAGCCCAAAGCAAGGTTAGTCCTAAGCTGGCGGGCATGATGTGGTGTGTTGGCTTTAATAACATGCGCCAAACCATAGCGAAGGTTGATTTCAATGCCCATCACTCAAAGGAGATACACTTGTTAAGTTTCATATTGGCACTTTTTTTAGAATTTTTAATTGGTGACCCCATGCACCGTTGGCATCCTGTCGCTGTATTTGGTCGTTGGGCTAATGTTGTTGAAAGAAAATGTTATCATGAGTACCGCATCAGTCATGGTATTTTAGCTTGGCTCATCACGGTGTTATTTCCCCTGACCCTTCTTTATTTTATACATCAATGGGTCTGGGCAACGTATGAACCCTTGGGTATTATCTTGAATGCCTTGCTTATTTGGAGCTGTATTGGCTGGAAATCATTGCTTGAACATGTGAGCGAAGTGTTTTCGAGTATTGATATGCATACCGCCAGAGCTAAGATCTCCCGCATTGTGAGCCGTGACACCACCCATATGGATCGAGAAGACATTCACCGTGCAGCCTTAGAATCTTTATCTGAGAATGCTTCAGACAGTGTGGTGGCCCCTCTTTTTATGTTGATTGTGCTAGGGCCTATTGGCATCGTTTTCTATCGCATGAGCAACACGCTTGATGCTATGTGGGGCTATAAAAACATGCATTATTATTATTTTGGTCGTTGTGCTGCTCGTGTGGATGATGTTTTAAATTGGGTTCCAGCCCGTCTGACCGCAGTCTTTTACCTCATATTGGCACATATCAAACCTAAATCTTGCATGGTCAAACAAGCTCGCGAACATGTGTCGATTAATTCAGGCTGGCCTGAAACAGCCTTGGCTTATGCTTTGGATATTCGCTTGGGTGGACCTGTCAAACGGCATGGTCGCTGGCATGATCGGCCTTGGATGGGTAGCCAAGAACCCAATGCTATTAATTTGTATGCTGTTAAAAGAGCGATGCTGCTCACCAAAGGCGTGTTTATGATGATGGTGGCTTTAACTTTGTGTTGTGAGGTCTTTTAAGTATGTCGGGTTATTCTCATGGTGGTAATATCGAATCTTATGCACGCCGATGGCGTTGTGATACCACGGATATTTTAGATTTATCCACAGGCTTAAATCCCAAAGGCGCGCCTGACTTTCTGCCTCAATGGTTAAAAGACAATGCCAATTTAGTCACTCATTACCCCGATACCGATGCCGAACCAGCACGCAGTGCAATTGCGCAGGATATGGGTGTTGACCCAAGCTCTGTTTGGATTTGCGCGGGAGCGCAAGAAGCCATTGAAGTAATTTTTTCAGCCATGCAATGGAAAAGCGTGGCCATCATGCACCCTTGCTATACGGAGCCTATTCGTTGTGCTAACCGCGCCCACTGCCATGTGAAGCTGTTTCAATTTGGCGAAACATACCCTGAAAGTGAAGCCCTTTGGCTCACCAGTCCACATAACCCTTGCGGTCGTGAAAGTTCTTTTCCCAAAGATAGAAAAGGCGTGCTTGATGAATCTTATATGCCTTTTAGCCAACGTCGAAAAATAGGTTTATTGCCTGATGTGATTCGCATTGGTTCTTTAACCAAAACCTTTTGTATTCCCGGTATCCGTCTTGCTTATATCATCGCTTCTCCTGAGCAAATCAACCGTGTGCGTGTCTGGCTGCCGCCTTGGCCAGCCTCCACCTTTGCTTTGCATTTATTAGCAAAGCTACTTCCCCTTGCGGATGAACATGATGCCTTTGTGAACCAAGCCAGAGAGCGCATGCTCAGCACACTTAAAGAACACCAATGGCAATCCATTGAAAGCAATGCCAGCTTTGTATTGGCCAAGCCCAAGGAAAATCGCATACCCAATTTTTCGATTCAGCGCATCATGGTCAGAACCTTTCCTGAATGGCCTCAACTGCATGGTTGGTATCGCCTTGGTCTTTTTGCAGGCGAGCGAAATTGGGGCAGGTTCAACGCAGCATTATGCTAGTCCACTTAGTTTTTGGCGGTGCTGCAAGTGGTAAAAGTGTCTTTGCAGAAAAACTTGCCGCAGCCGCCTCTCAAAAGGTTTGCTATATTGCCACAGCCCCCCACTTAGATGATCTGGCATGGCAAGATAAAATTCAAAAGCATCAACAACGACGACCCTCATATTGGCAGACCATCGAAGCTCCGTTATTGTTGGCGCAAGCCATCAAAAGCCAACAACATAACAACACACTAATTCTTGTTGATTGTGTGAGTTTATGGTTGTCTAATCAGCTACTTGCCAATGCAGATGTTGCCAAAGTCAGTGCAGATTTATGCCAAGTCTTGCACCATACGGATGCCCACATTATTTTGGTAAGCAATGAAGTTGGTATGGGTATTGTGCCTGAATACGCACTTTCCAGACAGTTTCGTGAAGCACAAGGCCAGTTAAACCAACAACTGGCTCAAGTCGCAGATCAGGTTGATATGGTGATTGCAGGTCTACCACTACACCTTAAAGGGGAATAAGCACATGCCAATATCCGTTAGTACTGACACTGAAACATTGGCACGTCAGCACCAAAATACCTTAACCAAACCAGCGGGATCCTTAGGACGTTTAGAAGATATCGCTTGCTGGTTTGCAGCACGCCAAGGTCAAGTTATTCCCAAACGCTTACAAGCCCATATTTGTATCTTTGCCGCAGATCATGGTGTGGCCAGCGAAGGTGTCTCAGCTTTTCCTTCTGCGGTGACCGCTGAAATGGTGAAAAACTTTGTGCGCGGCGGTGCGGCTATCAATGTTTTGGCCAAAGAACATCAGGCCAGCTTGAGTATTGTGGATGTGGGTGTTCAAACAGACCTACAAAGCTTAGAAGGCTTGATCCATGCCAACATTCAAAAGGGCACAGAGAATTTACTGCATCAAGCTGCCATGAGCATTGAGCAACAATGGCAAGCCATTGAAATCGGTCGCCAACAAGCGAGAGAAGCCATTGCCCAAGGTGCCAATTTACTCATTGCAGGTGATATGGGCATTGCCAATACCACGGCCTCTGCTTGTATCATTTGTGAACTGGCACATGCCGACCCCCAAGATGTAGTTGGCCGTGGTACAGGCGTGTCCACAGATATGTATCAACACAAATTAGCGGTGGTAACACAAGCTTTGGAACGCACAGCTTTATTGCAAGCACAAGATGTTTTGCATGAATTGGGTGGTTTTGAAATTGCGGCCATGACGGGGTTTTACTTAGAAGCTGCCGAGTCTAAAGTCCCTATGTTGATCGACGGTTTTATTTCAACAGCTGCTGCTTTGGCAGCTTGGACGATCAATCCTCGTGTGGTGGCATGGATGATCGCCAGCCATGTTTCAGAAGAAAAAGGCCATGCCCTTGCACTCGAAACCCTCGGTTTAGAACCCTTACTTAATATGGGCATGCGCCTTGGCGAAGGCAGTGGTGCAGCCTTATGTCTACCGATTCTGCAATCTGCCATTACTTTGCATGCCCAGATGGCAACCTTCCAATCAGCAGGTGTTAGCAATTGTGATGACTAAAAGCATCACGATTGATTTATTAAGGCATGGTGAGGTTCAGGCTAAAGGTTGGTCCTTTCGTGGTAGTACGGATGTGGCGCTATCAAAAAAAGGCTTGCAACAAATGCTGCAACAATATGCAGCCATGCCCACCCCTTTCCACAAGGTGATCAGTTCACCCATGCAACGCTGTGCTCTTTTTAGCCAAAATATCAAGCAACAAACCCCAGAAAATACACTTGAAATATGTGATGGTTTCAAAGAAATGAACTTTGGCGATTGGGAAGGGCAGCCTTTGGAAGCCATCGAACACGACCCTGAGTTGCAACGCTTTTGGAAAGATCCAACAGAGGTATGCCCTCCCAATGGCGAAGCTTTTGATGACTTCCAACAACGTGTTTTACACACATGGCATGATTGGCTTGAGCATGATGCAGAAGCAGAAAAGCATTACCTCATTGTCACTCACGGTGGTGTTATTCGTATTTTATTGGCTCATTTTTTAGGTATGCCCTCACCCAAGCTTTGGGCTTGGGATATGCCTTATGCGAGTTGGAGCCGCGTCTCTCACTTGAAAGGCTTTCCAACCCGCGTGATGTTTATCAACCGATGATACGCGCCTTTCACCTTGCCTTGATGTGGCTCACTGTGCTGCCCTTGCCCAACATCAAAAATCTTGATGATCAGTTGCAAGCCAAGGCGGTCTACTGCTTTCCCCTTGTTGGTTTATGCATTGGCTTCATTTTAAGCCTCATACTTCTCAGCGCCTCTTTTTTTGATTTCTGGCTTGTTATTTTTTGTGCAGTGTTGTTTTGGTTTGTCATCACAGGCTTTCTACACGCCGATGGTCTTGCTGATTTAAGCGATGGCCTTGCTGCTTCTCACCAGAATCCTGATCGTTTAGTGGAAGTCATGAAAGACCCACACATCGGAAGTATGGGCGTGATGATGCTGGTTCTATTGGTCATCGGTAAAATGTTGTTATTTGTTTCTATTTTAGATCATCATTATGAATGGGCACTGGTGCTTATTCCTGCATGGGCACGCCTCGGTGCATGTTGGTGGGGCTGTAGCCTTCCCCCCTTAACCGCTGGTTTTGCCAAACAAATGTTTTATCAAGTAGACCAGCAGTATTTGCTATATTGGTTGGCCATATTGATGATCTTGAGCTACCAATTCGCACCTATTTTATTACTCACACCCCTTTTATTATGGGCATGGAAACTTTTTCTTAAGCACCGTTTGCATGCCGTCAATGGTGATGCTTTAGGTGCAGGCATTGAAGTCAGCGAACTGGCTATGCTATTTATGGTTTGTTTATTTAGTTTTTAAGCTTGAACTACATAACATTTGTTTGAAAAATATCCCCTAACCCCTCTTTGCCAAAGAGGGGGATAAAACAACTTTTATTCAGTCATACGAGATCATGAAAAAAACGCCTCCCACTTTGAAAAAGAGGGGATCGAGGGGGATTTATCAAACAACTTTTTTACGATTGCCGTAAAGCGAGAGCCTAAAGTTTTAATATTGACCTAAAAAGCATAATGCGCACCCAAAGATAAATAACCGAATGGGTATTTGAATTTAGGATGGCTGCGTTGATTATAACTCAGTGGCATCGATCCCAACATAAAACGTCGTGACACATGGGCATGAACATAAGGCGTTAACGACTTATTCATACGCCAGAATAGATACATATCCAAGGTATCATTATCACGGTAATCAGGTGCATTTTTTTTCGGTGTATATTGTTGGCGGTTGATTTGATAACGCTGATAGTCAGCGGTGATTTGCCAATTTGAATTAACATCATAATCCGCACTTATTTGAAACAGCACATGCGCTTCATGCCACGGTCTAGCTTGTGGTGCTTGCGATTTTAGTATGGCTGTAATATTTGGATTTTGAGAACTCATGAGCGATGAGACACGCACATAGCGCAATTCAACACCCGCATGCAACTTCCAATCATTGCGCACATACTGGCCTCGAATCGCGGTCAAATATGTCATATCGTTGGCTTCCAATGAAAATAGGGCATGGCCGGGCCAAGTCACTGTGAAATTAGTAAAGTCATAACGATAAAAATCAATTTTTGGTGATTTTCGATAAGACACACCCATTTCTAACGCCATACTGAGAGACTTAGAAGGTGTTTTCTTATCATAAAATTGCCACTGGGCTCGTAAATGCTGTGCTGTGGTATTGGTCTTAATAAACTTGGGTTCCAGTGAACGTGTCACCTGTTGTTGTTGGTAGTGCAATGCGTATGACAATTGAATGTTGTGAGGAAAAACATAAAGACCACCAAGCCGATAGGTGTCCACATAATTTAATTTTGCTGCTTTAGGGTTAAACTTCGTGGTATAACCAAACACATCCATTCGGCTATCAAAGGAATCGACTTGTGACCAAATATGCCAGTCTTTCTCTGGTAAAACATCAATACTAGGTCTTTCTAACATCATCGCATGCACAGGCTGCACAAAGCAACAAAGCAGAAACAACAATGTATAATATTTAAGAGGTTGAAACATTAAAAAGCCTTATATTCAAAATGGTCAAAAAATATGAGCATAAAAAAACGGGACTTTTAAGTCCCGTTTTTTATATCTATTTACAACAAGCTATTGAAGTTAGTTTGTAACGATTGTACCTGATACGTTACGTCCACCAACAATTGGATTAGTTGGGAAGAAAGAAGCAAGACCAGTACCAGTAGTTGCTTTCTCAGACCCGATATTCAAGCCACCGAGGCCAAAAGAAAACTTAAAGGAACCAGTCGTCGCTAACACATTTAGTGATGGCTGATTTGCGCTATTTTGAATACTTTTCAATATCTGGTTCATATCAACAACCACTGCTCCAGCAGTGTTGTTGCTAATAGTATTAATAGCAAGGTTTGGAACTGTACCTGTAACCACTACACCAGTTGCTGTTGTGCCAGAAAAATTCAATTGGGCAGTTGTTGGAATAACAGCAGTTACGCCTCCGTTACCATCTGCAGTTATATTTAAAGGATAAATATACCCTGTCATTGCACGAGAATCATTGGCTGCAGATGCCGCAATCGCAAAGCCTAATGTTGTCACATAGGTTGCTTTAGCACCTGTGGCACCTGTGCCACCTGCATTTGAATAATCTTTAAATGTTAAATTCACCTTAACATTGTTAGCGGTAATGGTACCATTACCAGCTGTTGCCACACCATCTGCAGCAACATTATATGTTACAAAACCCGTTGCTGCTGAACCCACATCAAATGAGTTATTAGCAATACCAAAACCACGCAAGATAGTATTGGATTGATTGTTTATTTGTGTGATAACAGGGTTAAATGTAGTTGTGACATTGGCAACATTCACTACTGTTACGCTGGTAACAGTTGGAGCAGTAGGATTATTTGCTGCATTATTTGTAATGAAAGTATTGATATTGTTGATAACTTTAGTGACGTTGGTTGCCTGAGCTACTTTTTGTTGGCTCTGAATAATAATTGTCGTTGTGGTGCCAGGAGCACTCGTCTGTTGCGTATCGAGTGTGGTACCTAGTTTCACGCCAGTATAGATGTCCTGCGCCAATGCAGTGATGAATGTATCCACCGTCGCCGCATTTGAATTCAAAGCCGCATCTAGAATCATTGCAGATACAGCAAGTAACTGCGTATTGGCAGTACCCAAGGTCGGATCAGCTGGTGCCAAAACATTCAATTGAGAGAAGTCCAAAGGCACTAGACCAGCTGCACTGTTCATTGTTGCAGACATACCCAAAGCAGTTCCGACCTGTTTATTAGCATTTTGAAGGTTAAACTTAGTTTGTGCAGTAAACTTTCCACCTTGCAGCATTAATAGTTTGTTATTAGTTTGTGCCTTGAAGACAGTCGTTACAATGCTACTTCCATCGTTTACGTTTAGTTTTCCTGTTGGCGCCACAATAACTGGTAATAGACCAATACCAGTACCAGTACCAGTACTAGGAAGACCTGTATTTTCATCGAGATAAGTACCGGTCACTTCAATTTCAATGAGATCATTGCCCACAGTATTTGGAAGGTGAACAGAGTAACTACCCAAATCATCTGTTGTGGTGGTTGGAATGCCAGCACCTATACGGTTGGCGTATGCATCTAGCATAAATGCCAAAACCGTCGTTCCTTTAATGAAAGGACCTTTTTGAACGAAACCACTGATAGTAGTACCACCTGTCGTTGCGCCACCACCTTGAGGGTTTTGTCTACAACCGATCATTGCCAATGAGACCACTGCTAAAATAAGCATTACCCATGTGAACTTTGAAATACTTCGCATTCTTCTTCTCCTTTATGAATTCATCCATGTTATTTAAAGAATTCATCCAATTAATGTATATAATACTAAACGCTATAAAAAATTGGCAAGTATTGCAAAATAATAAGTGCTTCGCAAGCATGATTGCACATACAAAACCAGACCTTTTTCAAGTTAAATCAATACTTTCAACTTGCATGATCGCAAAGCAAAGTTAATATTGTCGGCTATAAAAGGTGATTCATGCAGCAAAAAGAAATTATTAATAACGGTTTATGGCACAACAATGTGGTCTTTTCCCAGCTTTTAGGCATGTGCCCATTACTGGGCGTGACAACCTCCGCTGAAAATGGTTTTTGGATGGGTGCGGCTACACTGCTGGTGTTGTTAGGCTCTAATTTCGTTGTCTCTTTAGTTCGTGATTGGATTCCAAAAAACGTGCGCATACCAGCCTATATTATCATCATCGCTTCTTTTGTAACCATCATTGATTTGAGTATGAATGCGTGGTTGCATGATATGCACATGATTTTAGGTCTTTTTATTCCCTTAATTGTGGTTAACTGCTCGATTCTAGGTCGTGCAGAAGCCTTTGCTTCCAAAAATAGTGTCATGGATTCACTCATTGATGCCTTGGCCACAGGAGCTGGTTTTATGCTGGCTCTGATTGCTTTGGGTAGCGTGCGTGAATTACTCGGCAAAGGTGAACTCTTTGGCTTTGACCTTTTTGGTGCTAACTACCCAGATGTTCTTATGTTTATTTTACCACCAGGTGCTTTTATCGCGTTGGCTTTTATCTTGGCAGGTGTCAATATTTTGAATCAATACAGCAAGAAAAGAGCGGACTCTGCTGCACAACCCAACCCATCCCCACAAGGTCAACCATCGTGAGCCCTGAAGCTGACCCTGCTATTTTTGAATTATTGATGTGGTTTGCACCCTTTGCCGTGCTTTTTTGGTGGATCGGTTATGTTGCTACCAAACGCCTGCGCATTGAAAAAAACAAAGAGCGCGAGCCTGCACTGCAACGTGCTTTGGCACGTAAAAAAGCAGAGGAAGAGGCCACGCATGACTAAACTCATCTGGATGGTTATCTTACTATCTCCCTCATATGCTTATGCCGCCGCAGAAAGTGGCATTGATACCTTTTTTGGTAAAATGAATGAAATCATGGCCTCCGTATTATTTTTTGATGTGATGTATGGTGAGGCAGAAGTACCTTTCATTGTGGCTTGGCTCATGATCGGTGCCGTTTATATGACCTGCCGTTTTGGTTTTATCAATATTCGCATGATGGGGCACGCATGGCATGTGATTCGTGGTAAATACCAATCCCCCTCCGATAAAGGTGAAGTCTCCCCCTTTCAAGCTTTAACAACAGCCCTTTCTGCCACGGTTGGCTTGGGAAATATCGCAGGTGTTGCCATTGCTATTATTATTGGTGGTCCAGGTGCCATTGTGTGGATGATTATCGCGGGCTTCTTTGGTATGACCGCTAAATTTAGTGAAGTCACCCTTGGTCAAATGTACCGCAAATTTCGTTTCAATGGCCAAATCATGGGTGGTGCGATGGAATACCTTTCACAGGGTTTTGCAGAAAAAGGCATGCCCCAAGTTGGTAAAGTTCTGGCCATTATGTTTGCTCTTTTGTGTGTGGGAGCTTCCTTGGGTGGTGGTAATGCCTTTCAAGTCTCCCAAGCTTTAGGGGCTGTGCAGCATGAGCTTGGTTTTGCTGATAGCTACCGACCCGTTTTTGGACTTGTGATGGCTATTGCCGTGGGTATTGTCATCATTGGTGGCATTCGTCGCATTGCCCATGTTGCAGAAGCTCTTGTACCCAGCATGGTGTTTATTTACTTGACCGCCTGCCTTTGGGTTATTATCAGCTATATTGACGTTTTACCCGATGCTTTGGCTGTCATTTGGCATGGTGCTTTCTCAATGGAAGCTGGCCTTGGTGCCTTGGTCGGTGTGATCGTGCAAGGTTTTAAACGTGCAGCTTTTTCCAGTGAGGCAGGTATTGGCTCAGCAGCCATTGCCCATTCAGCAGCCTCGGTGAAATACCCCGTTCGCCAAGGTATGGTTGCCTTGTATGAACCTTTTATTGATACCGTCGTGATTTGCACCATGACAGCGCTAGTGATTGTGATTAGTGGCGTGTATCAAGCCCCTGAACACGCCGCACTCGTCGCAGCCAAAGAAGGTGCTGCGCTCACATCTGTGGCTTTTGGTTCCGTGATCTCTTGGTTTCCCACAGTCCTTTCTATCTCCGTTGTCTTGTTTGCCTACAGCACCATGATTTCATGGTCTTATTATGGTGAACGTTGTTGGACTTATGTCTTTGGTGAAAAGTTTTCCATAATTTATCGCATCATGTTTGTATCCTTTATTGTTTTAGCCTCGGTTGTGAGCGCTCAAAATGTGCTTGATTTCAGTGATTTACTATTGCTTGCGATGGCATTTCCAAACTTTATCGCCCTCTATCTACTGCAAGGAAAAATCGCCACAGCCCTCAAAGATTACCTGGCACAACTCCGTCGTGGTGACTTCGATAAAGAAGAGAATCAGTAAAGCTTTAGAATCAGGCTGAGCAGATCAATTGTTTTTGCAAAGCCTGTTCGCTACAGTTCGCGACTCAATTTAGACATCAGGAGTAGAGCTTATGTCACTGTTAATTACAGATGAATGCATTAATTGTGCTGTATGTGAACCAGAGTGCCCCAACGAAGCAATTTATGAAGGCGAGGAAATTTTTGAAATTGACCCGAGTAAATGCACAGAATGTATCGGTCATTTTGATCAACCTCAATGCGTCGATGTTTGCCCTGTGGACTGCATTCCAAAAGATCCCGATCATGAAGAAACTGAGGACGACTTGTTGACCAAATACAAAAAATTAACGGGTCAGTCTTAAGTATTACAATGGCTCAGATTTATATTATATCTGGCCCTTCAGGGTGTGGTAAAACCAGCTTATGTAAAGCATGGTTAGAAGCTGATTCGCATTTAAAAATCAGCATATCATGCACCACACGGCAACCACGCCCTTCTGAAATAGATGGTATTGATTACCATTTCTTAGACGAAAAAACCTTTCAACAACAAAAAAAAGACGGTGCTTTTTTAGAGCATGCCCTTGTACATGGTAACTGGTATGGCACACGCATATCCGATGTCCAAGCCATGCTAGACCAAGATGTGCATGTTTTACTGGAAATCGACTGGCAAGGTGCGGCTCAAGTCGCCACCAAGATGGACAACATCACCCGTATTTTCATGATACCACCCTCTATTGATGTCTTGCGTGAACGCCTTGAGTCCAGAGCACAGGATGATGCCAAAACCATCGACTATCGCGTTGCCGCTGCGCAAGCTGAAATGGTTCACAGTCATGAAGCTGATATTCAGCTCATCAACGATGATTTTAACACAACCTTACAAGAACTATTAACATTGAGCTCTTCATAGCCTTAGTCTTGATCTTTTAAACCTGCCAAACCAACACCTAAAACCATCGCGGCCATCATGGCAGGAAAATGTTCTTCCATCGCGGGTGCAGACAAGCCATGCACCAACATAGCCACCCCTGAAATCGTCACCATACAAGCACTTGTATTTTGAGACCAACGATACCGCCAGCCTAAATGCGCCCATACCATAAACAAAGCAAGAGATAAGAAAGCACCCAAAATACCCCAACGCACAAAACTCTGCATATAACTATTGTGTAAATGCGCCAAAACTTGGCCTGTGCCCAAATGAGGCTCCAGTTCAGGCCTTTCTGCTTGCAATACTTGTGCAGAAGCAGGGTAACCACCTGTACCAACCCCATACCAAGGCGCGGTTTTCATAATTTCCACAGCACCAAACCACAATCGCCAACGCGGCTGCGCTTCCGCAAGTTGACCTTGCCAAGCGGCCACAACCCCTTGCCAAGTGATCACCACCCGTTGTTTACCTGGGCCAAGCACAATGCCCAGACAAAGAAATGCCAGCATCAACATTGAAATAATCAAATAACGCTTTTTTTGCTGCTCCATAGCAATGCGATATAAAATAACCAGCAAAACCATGATCACAACTAAGTAGGCACTTCTGCCTTGTGCCGCAAACACCATCGCCACAGACCATAAAGCAAGAAACCAGCAGCCATAACGCCGATAACCTTGCCCACGATACCCCCACAAGATCAATAGTGCAGACCAAATGCCATAAATAACCCCAAAGGCAATATGACCGATAAAGCCAGTCGCATCATGCTGATTTGAGCCACCTGTGGTAAAATGAATCCAGCCCTGCATTTGCATCACACAAAAAATTAAGTGCAAACTTAAGCTCAATGATAACAAGATCAGAAAAGGCCGCCTGCGATAAGATTGCAAACAAACAGCCAAAAGCGGTACCAATAACCAAATCCACTGATAACTTAAAACACGTAGACCATAATCAACATCCCGACTCCACAAAAGACCCAGAGTCATCAATATAAAATAACTGATTAATATGCCTGAAAGATAAGGGTAATGATGGCGAATATTCTTTAAACTTTGCCATAACTGACCTGAGAACAAAGCCAAGAGAAGAGATACGGTAAAACATAAGTTGGCCGCTGCAACAGAAAAGGGGAACGAAAGCACCCCGACATAAAGAAAAAAAGATAAAGCACGTTCAAACCATGTAAAACCGAAATACTGATTCAATGCTGACGCTCTTTTCGTTTTGCGTAACGCAGAAAACAATTAAAGGCTGCAATCACATTGTGGCATAAACCAGGTACACCATCCATAAAGCCTAATTTAAACACATAGCCACGCAAAAATTGCCAACAAGGTAATAAGATGAGGTGTAAGAAGTGAATCATATGTGTCTTTTTTTGTTCGGATTGAATGGTGGTATATTGATTCAGCTTAGCAATATAGCGATCCAAACTTGGGGCAGACTCATGCAGTAAATCACCCTTCACAAAAGAGAGAGAACCCTGATACTGCACCGATTCATGCACAGGATTTTCATTCCAATTAGCTTTTTCACGATGGTACAAACGGGTAATGTCATCAGGGTAAGAAATACCATGCCGCAATAATTTACCCATAAAATAATGCCGGCGACGCACTTGATAAGCTGATTTCTGGGGTGTGGATGCCAATAAATCTTGGATGGATTGACTTAACTCAGGGCTTAACCATTCATCTCCATCTAAGCTTAGCACCCAGTTATGTTTGGCTTGGGCTGTGGCAAAGCGTTTTTGTGGGCCAAAACCTAGCCAAGGCTGAGAAATCACCCTTGCACCTATTTCTCTTGCCAAGTCACAAGTTCGATCCTGACTACCCGAATCAATCACTAATATTTCATTCGCCCACTGCACACTTTTAAGGCAACGGACAATGTTTTTTTCTTCATTATGCGTGATAATCACAACACTTAAGGCTTCGTTCATCAGCGCAACCATGTATAAAAAAAGAAATAATGTAAATTAGTCTATCAATACCTATGCCACTTAAGAGACCATATCCTTTGCATTGACCATTGTTTTCATTGATATTTTTCTAATGAGCTCCTGAATAAAAACACCATTGGCATTTTCCCCACACGTTTTTAATACCTGAAGCACTTGTTTTTGTGCGAGAAACCACATCTTTATATCATGCGTACTAAGAGCATTTTTCGCCTTATCTTTTTCCAACATAACATAGGATAAATTGACCATAAAGGTGGCTAAATTGGCAGCACTTCCCGCTATCCTATAAATCCCTTTACTTGTAACGTTTCCAAAAAGATTCTTTCGCAGACTATTAAATTGATTGAGGTGTCCTATGAAGGAAAGCAGGTTTAGGAAAGACCTTTCGATTAAGGGCTTGCTAAAAACGTGTCGCAATATTTT
>JAUZRG010000090.1 GCA_030950585.1 Mariprofundaceae bacterium
TGACCTTCAGCCAAGCCTGCTAGCCACGGTGCTAGAGGGGCTTGAAAGTGATATAAATTAATCTTTGCATATGCACTTTCAGGCAAATTTTGTGCCTCAAGCAAGGTGCTAAGGTCTGTATTCAATTGCCCCTGCTCATAACCACACGCCATCGGTTTCAAAACCTGAGCGTGTAACTTCTTTCGCAACATAGCGCGCATCAAACCCACGC
The DNA here is from genome assembly GCA_030950585.1 of Mariprofundaceae bacterium. Taxonomy (GTDB): domain Bacteria; phylum Pseudomonadota; class Zetaproteobacteria; order Mariprofundales; family Mariprofundaceae; genus JAUZRG01. The sequence continues at coordinate 212 of JAUZRG010000090.1, forward strand.
TTACAAATGTTTTGCCTGCATCGGTATCGGTCGCACTAATAAAAAGATTATTCGGCATAGATGGGAATACTGTCTTTTTTATACCAAGCTTGGGCATACAAAGCTTCAAAACTGGCATTCACGCCGCCCTTATCATTGCCATACGTGTATTCATCCGCCAATTGACGCAATAAACGGCGACCATATAAACCTTTCTGACGATGTTGAATTGCTGAGGACGATGCACCCATGCCTTTAAGTTCGCGCACCAAAGCCATCACATCTGGATACTCCAAAGTGAAGAGGTCGCTATCGCTGACAAGATCTTCAAGGGCTAATGACTGCAAACTATTTCCCAAACTTGTGACATCAGGAAAAGCCAACATATTGCCAGATGCTTTCAGTGTTGCCAGACACTGACGCAGCTCAATCAGGGTGCGCCGACCAAAGGTGGAAAAAAGAATCATGCCTTTAGGGGCAAGCACTCGGCGCATTTCTTGCATCATTTTTTGTGGGTTTGTCACCCACTGCATGGTTAAGTTTGAAGTCACTAAATCAAATGAACCCGTAGCAAAAGGCAATGCCTGTGCATCGGCTTGCATATAATGATGCTTGGCTTGCCAAGGGAAACGCCTTGGTTGTTGTTGCGTTGCCTGCTGCAACATACTGCCAGACACATCCAGCATATATAATTCAGACTTTTTATAACGTTGCTGTAATAAACGGCTAAAATAACCCGTACCACAACCAATATCTAAGATGCGTTTTGGCTGCAATTTCACAAAATTCAGATGTGCATCTAATCGATCTCCGATTTCTCGCTGCAACACAGCATGATCATCATAATGACTAGAAGCGCGCGTAAACGACTTTCTAACCTGAGGACTATTTATATAATCTGCTGACACCAATTCTCCATAGCTTCATTTACTTGTTGTGAGTGCGTCCAAAGTGGCGCGTGCCCACAAGCCCTGATCATGTGTTGTTGTGCATGGGGAATTTCTTGCGCCATCCAATCGGAGGCTTGGCAAGGAATCACTTGATCATTTTCACCATGAATCAATAACACAGGCACATGTATCGCGTGCAACTCTTCACGCAAATCCTGTTGATGCAACATCTGTAGACCTTGTAAAAGCTGTTGTTTTTCAAGAATCAAAGACTTATGCATCATTTGTAAGTATTGCCGACGTTGCAGGCCTGTCATTTTACCACCGTGCAACATCAATTGATTAAAACGTTTCAAGGCTATTTCAGGGTCAATTTGCACAGCTTGATAGAAGGCATCAAACCACGCCTGACTGCACCCATGCAACCAAGACTCTTTGGCACAAAAACAAGGACTTGAAGCCATCAACACCAAGCCTGAAATCTGCTCAGGGTAGCGCAAGGAAAAGCGTATTGCAGCTTGCCCACCCAATGACCAGCCAACGATCACAGTTGGCTTTTCCTTGGCCTGCATCATAAAAGATGCTTGATGTAAGAAATCAACGCTTTCTTCAACCCCTGTGAGTCCATCACCCACACAAGCTTGAAAACCCCACCCAGAAAAAAACACTTTTTTCATCATAAATGAGAAAGGGCTTGAATAAGACGCAAGATATCTTTTTCTTCATGCAAGGCCGAAATCGTTATGCGCAACCTAGAGCGGTTGATTGGTACGGTAGGTGGGCGAATAGCAGGCACAAAGAAACCTTCTTTTGCGAGTTGATCTGAGGCGGATAAGGCACGCTCTTCTGAACCTAGCACCAAGGCTTGAATGGCTGATTTTGAAGGCAATAATTCTAAGTGCTGCGCATGCTTTACAAAAAAATGAATATTGTGCTGTAGTTTCTCAACCCGCTCACCTTGCTGCATGCGTTCTAAGGCAACACTCGCGGCTTGAATGAGGCAAGCGGGTAAGGCTGTGGAATAAATCATGGTGCGTTGCCGCTGCCGCAAACCTTCAATCATGGCCTGACTACCTAGAATAAACGCACCGTAAGAACCAAATGATTTTCCCAAGGTTCCAACTTCAATCAAATAATCATGGCCTGACTTTTCAGCCAAAAGACCTTTGCCTTGCGAACCCATCACCCCCAATCCATGCGCATCATCAACGATTAACAAACATTGGTATTCTTCAGCCAAAACCATCAAGGCATCGGTATCCGCAGCATCACCATCCATACTAAACACACCATCACTGACAATGATGCGCCGTTCTGCATCATGTTGTTGCAACAACCGTTCCAACTGTACCAAATCATTATGGGCGTATCGATACACTTTGGCTTGACTCAAGCGCGCACCATCCACCAATGATGCATGATTTAATTTATCACAAAACAAAGAGGTGTGCCGATTGGCTAAGGCTTGCAACAAACCGATGTTGGCCAACATACCTGAACCCACCAGTAAGGCATCTTCATAACCCTTCCAGTGTGCAAGCTGTTGTTCAAAAGCATGAAAAACAGGGTGATCACCTGAGACCAAACGAGAAGCCCCACTGCCCAAACCTTCAGCATTAATCGAGCTTATTGCCGCCTGACAAAGTTCAGGGTGTTGGCTTAAACCCAAGTAATCATTGGAGGAAAAATTTAATAATGTTTTTTGATCGATTTCAATCCAAAGTTGCTTGCGCTGACTTTTCAAAAAGCGTCGCTGACTTTTTTTCGGTAATGGTGAAAACCAATTGCGTGTATCCATGATTCAGACAATCATTGCCAGCATGTTGGAACTGTCAACTTGGATGAAATACTTGTTTCCACCCAGCTGCATCTTTTGCCATGCAAGCAGTGCACATCACTGCTGCCATGCATGCGCACAATCATTGCACAGTTATAGCCAACATCATTGTTTTCGCTGCGGTTTTATTTTGAGTGAATCCTTATCGCCTGGACCATGTGGTCATTGCTTAAACAAAGCACCACCCCAGCAACAAAGTCAAAGCTTGTATGTCTATGAAGATGCCGTGCGCCTTGCGATTTTGAACTGGAAATTACACGGCCAAGATGCTGCTATTCATCAACTTCTCACGATGGCACAAGCACGCTTACGCCAAATATTTCAACCCAATGATTTATTATTGCCCATTCCAGCACCGCTAACACGCATGCGTCAAAGTGGTATTCACCACAGTGCTGATTTATGCAAAAAGATTAGCCATATCACCCAGTGCCAATGGGACTGGCGTTATTTACGTCGCCAAGGCCAACAACCACGTCAATCGGAGTTATCAGGCAAAGAACGTCGGCTCAATTTACGCCGTGCCTTTTGCTTATCCTCACGCCCATTACCAGAAAATATTCAGCGCATATGGATTCTTGATGATGTGATGACCACAGGAAGCACCTTGCATCATGCCGCAAAGACAGCCGTGAAGTACCCATATGACATCCATATTTTTTCCTTAGCGCGGGTGCTTTAAAAGACCTCAACTTAATTATTTTGCCCGAGGGTGTGAAGACAAATAAACATGCTGAAGGTATTCCGTATCAAGATGGGTATAACGCTCTGTTGTTGCCAAAGAGCTATGACCCAACAAAACCTGAATCGCACGCAAATCTGCACCATTTTGTAATAAATGGGTTGCAAAAGAATGACGCAAGCGATGTGGATTCAATGTCGGATCAATACCAGCATCAAAAGCACGTTTTTTGAGCATGCGCTGCACCGTTCTCACGCTGATTCTTTTATCACGATTATTCAGAAACAAAGCTGCTTCTTCCGACTTCCTTTCCGATTGATACGTTGATAATAAGCTGATGGCCAAGTGAGGCACTGGAACCACCCGTTGCTTCTTGCCTTTACCCAAAATAAACAAAGATGTTTCACTTATATCTGATACATTGAGAGCAACCAACTCAGAAACACGCAGCCCACAACCATATAACAACGCACACATGGCCGTATCTCGCGTATGGTGCAACGCGCTTTGCTCTTTGAGTAAATGCGTTGCATCTGCAATAGGCAACACGGTTGGCAAACGTTGTTGTATTTTGGGGCTACGTACCGATTGAGCAACATTGGCCACACACCAAGCTTGCCGTTGTGCAAATGTCAAAAAAGATCGCAATGCTGATAAACGACGATTTAAAGTCGTATTGCTTAATTTTTTCGTATACGCCGCAACCAACCAGTCCTGCACCATGACACGGTTAATGCTTGCAATACTTGGGTTATCATAAAATTGAATAAAATGTTCTAAGTCTGTGCGGTAAGCCTTGACCGTATGGTCTGAGGAAAGCTGAATACGAACGAGTTGATCTAAAAAAGACTCAATAGCTTTTTGCATCAGCATACTGACTCTCTACATGCAAAAAGTTTCTCAACGAAGCAATATCACGATGACTTACTTGGGATTTAAGAAAAGCGAGTGTTTCTGGGTAAGGGTGTGCAATCACAATACACTGCTGGCCTTTCTTGGCATACCTCAAAGCTTTTTGCCATGCTTTTTTAATCGACATAATATCTCGACTGGCATCTAAAAAAACCTTTCGTTCAGCCCAAACAACCCCTTCACGCTGCGCATGTGCAATAGCTACCGTCTTGTGAGTGGTGCGAGAATCCACAAAGTAAAGCTGATGTTTTTTACTGACTTCCATCACCCACTGCATTGGCTCATCCAATGAGGTTAACAATGATCCCATATGATTATTCAGACCACTAACATAAGGAACACTGGCAATATTGGCTTCTAAAACCTGCACAAAATGCTCGCGAGTCATGCCTTGATACAACAAGCCAACTTGGTTGATATCATGATACTTGGGATTACTGGTTTCCATCGGTTGATGTAAAATCACCGTTCGCCCAGCTTGATGGGCTTGGCTTGCAACTTCTGTGGCAAATGGCGTGTGAGGAATCACCGCAAAAGTCACAGGAAAAGCCAAAGCTAACAAAGCTTTGGCATCCGATAAACGATAGCCTAAATCATCCATAATGATGGCAATATTTTGCTGAGAAGAAAGCAAGGATCGTGTAGGAGTAGAGGGTAGATAATTATTTATTTGTTGTTCAACTATATGACTTTGAGGTGCTGCCTTAAGCCAGTCCTGAGCCTGTAATGGTGTCGTCAACCATAAAAAAAAGATGCATGCAAGCACAAAAAGAGGTGGCAAAGCATGCATCTTTAGCATTTTATTTTTGCTGTCCTGCATGCACAATGTGTAGTGCATTTAAAAGATCAAGACCACGACGAAGTACATTATCAAGGGTCAAGCGTTTCACCATCTTATCTGAAACCAATTTCTTGTCTTCATCTTTTTTGGCTTCTTTTTGTTTCACATCTTTCTCGCCATTGCCATTGCCAAGGTGACCCTTTAAATCACGTTCCAAAATTGGGCTAAATTTTTTCTCTTCGTCTTTAATGCTGATTTTAAGCTGCTTCACTTCAATATCAGGTGTGATACCTGTTGCCTGAATAGATCCACCACTGGGCGTATAATAAAGTGCTGTGGTAATTTTCACTGCCGAACCATCAGGCAAAGGAATGACTGACTGTACGGAGCCTTTACCAAAACTCTGTGTACCCATCACAATGGCACGATGGTTATCTTGTAATGCACCCGCAACAATTTCAGACGCTGAAGCCGAACCATTGTTCACCAAAATCACAATCGGCAAACCACCCAAGACATCGCCTGAAGTCGCTGCAAAATTCATGTTATTACCAGTCCGAGACTTGGTACTGACAATCACATCCCCTTCGTTCAAAAACATATCAGATACGGCAACGGCTTGATTGAGTAACCCACCGGGGTTATTTCTCAAATCCAAGATCACACCATTTAATTGACCTGATGATTGTTTGCGCAAAGCATCAATTTTTTCTTTCAACAACATACTTGTTTTCTCTTGAAACTGTGTAATACGCAACCATGCATAACCCGATTGCAGCAATTCACCTTTAACCGAACGCACTTGAATAATCGCTCGTGTGACCTTGATGTCTAAAGGTGCAGGCTCTCCTTCACGGTAAATCTGCAACATAATCGATGTGCCTGGTTTACCACGCATCAACTTCACACCATCCATCACGGTCATATCGCGTGTGGATGCATCATCAATCTTGATAATCAAATCGCCTGCTTTGATGCCAGCTTTAAATGCAGGGGTATCTTCAATCGGTGTGACAATGCGAATACCAGCCTCGCCTTTTGATATTTCAATGCCTAAACCACCAAACTGACCACTGGTATCAACTTGCATCTGGCTAAACATATCTTTATTTAAATAGGAAGAATGCGGGTCAAGGCTAGAAAGCATGCCTGACAACGCACCTTCAATGGCTTTTTCATCAGACACTTCTTCCACATAAGAGCGACGAACCATTTCTAAAATTTGGGTGAACTTTTGCAATTGCTGATAATCAGTTGCTGCAAATGCGGGTTTTACTTGCGGACTCCAAGCAAAAACAGCCATTGTCATGACAATGGCGGAAACAGAAAAAATGCTTATTCGACGTAATATTATAGACATATGATGTACTTACTCTCCCATATTATAAACAACTAACGGCACCATAACTCAGGATTAGAAGGTTTGCCTTTTTTTCGTATTTCAAAATACAAACGTGTATTGCGAACCCAACCTGTGCTACCTGCTTGAGCCAAAACCTCACCTTTTTTCACGCTATCGCCAACCTTTTTATGTAAAACTTGATTATGCGCATACACACTCATCAAGCCATGCCCATGATCCACAATCATCATTAAGCCATAGCTGGTAAAAAACTGAGCATAACTAACTTGCCCATCTGCAATGACATGTACATTTCGATCAGAGGTGGTGGGTGCGATTTGCACACCCGATAATTTAGGCTGACCCGCTGCTGCTTTGGCAGCAAATCGAACCATCACCTTACCTTTTAAAGGCCACTTTAAATTACCTTTACGCTTTAACTTTTTAAACTTTTTATCTGTCCGACGCTTCTTATGAACCTTAACGATTAACTGGCGCAACTGCCTTTCATGTCTTTTGAGCGCGGCCAGTTTTGCTTTTTTTAGGTTTTTATCTTTATCAACCTTTGACCATAAACGCTTTTTTTCTTTTCTTTTCGCACGAAGTTTTTTGATGTTTGCGTCTTTACTGGCTTTTGCTTGATGCAAAGCAAGGTGCTTCTGTTGCTGAGATTCTTTTAAGATCAAAAGATCTTGAAGCAATGTTTGATGCTGAGCAACATCCTGCTGTTGTTGTAAAATTAATTTTTGAAGCATGTATTTACGATGAGGTAAATCCACTACTTTTAAAGGTGAGCGAATCCAACTGCTTTGCATATTGGCGTGCTGATACGCACCTTTTGCCTCTTCACCAATGCGCTCTCGCAATATTTTTAAAGCTTGCTCTCGGCCATAACTTTCTTTTTTTATCTCTGAAAGCTGCCGATTTAATTGGCTTATTTGTTGTCGAAACGTTCTTTTTTCTTGATTTAAACCCACCAAAGCACTGTCTAATCTCTCAACTTGACGACCAATACTTTTTAATTGAGACGATAAGACAGCTTGAGAACGTTTTAACTTCACTTGCTGTTGCTTAACGTCATTGAGTTGTGCTGAGCTAGCAGCCCAAGCATTGGCACTCAATACCCACAACAATAGAAACAACAAGACGAATGATTTCATGATCTATGGTAAGGGTGTCCTTTCATAATAGTTAATGCACGATACAACTGCTCAACCACAGTGACACGAACCAGTTGATGCGGCAATGTTAATTTAGACAAAGCCCAAGTGGCGTGAGCCTTTTGCTTGATGCTATCATCCACACCATCGGCACCACCAATCACCCAGTCTAGGCAAGCATTAGCGGTCTGTTTCTCAATAAAACTTGCCCACTGCTTGCTACCTAGATTTTGACCATGTTCATCAAACAAAATAAAACGCTGACTTTGTTGTAAGATCTTTTCCGCTTCCTGTTTTTTACGTTGCGCCACTGTTTTTGCACGACTTTCTTTGAGTTCAATGATCTCAAATTTAGACCAAGCACGAATACGTTTATAGAAACGACTTTCAAAGTCATCCAACATCGATGACTTTTTACCCACAACAATCAAACGCAGTGGCATTATTCTGTCACAATCTCAGTGATCACTTCGTCTTTCGCTTCGTCTTTCACTTCTTCTTTCGCTTCTTCTTTGGATTCTGTTGTTTTCGTCCATAGACTTTCCAAGGAAACTTCTTCACGAATATGAGGAAGGAATAGATGCACAATCACACTATCTAAATCAACCAACATCCATTCAGCCGCTTCTCTTCCTTCACAAATAAATGGCAATCCTTGTTGATGTGCCAACTCACTGGTTGCATTGGCCATCGCTTTAAGGTGACGATCAGTTTTACCTGTTGCAATCACAAAGTAATCTGTTTCTGCACAACGCTTTTGTACATCTATAGACTCGATATCAATTGCTTTTTTATCTTCTAACGCTTCAATGACCTGTGCTAACATGCTTTTGGCTTCCATTCAGTTCAGCCCTCCATAACAATCTTCAATTTCTTGAACAAGGCTTGCATTCACCATTTCTGTGAGGGCTAAACCTTGCTTTGCTTGAGCACGAATATGTGTGGATGAAATATCAAGAAGTTCATATCTCATCTTCAAAACGTGCCCAGCTGTTTCGTGCCAACTACCTGATGCCTTTTTCCAACCATCCAAACAACGAATCACCGTTCCTTGGCGAGGAAAAACACAAATATTACAAAGATCTTGGTGTTGCGGGTAACCATACCATTGCTCTAAACCATTAAACGCATCCGCACCCAACAATAAAAGCGGCATGTGCTGCGGGTGCGTTTGATGTAAACGTTGTAACGTTTCTAAGGTCGATGTGGGATGTGTATTTTGTACTTCCCAATCTAAAACACGTACCCGTGGCACATTCTCATAAATTTTCTCAACCCATGCCAAGCGCTGAAAAGCATTCGACTGACCTGAAAGTTGACGATGTATTGCCACACCCACTGGCATCAACCAAACTTGCTGTACCTTGGGAAGAGATAAAGCCTGTGACACCATCGCTTGATGACCCAAGTGAAATGGGTCAAAACTTCCGCCCATGAGCGCAACAACATGTTGCGCTATTGGCGTATTTCTCCATGCCCAAAAACCACCCATTTTTGCGTGGTTAAGCCTTCTAAACCAACAGGTCCACGAACATGCAGGCGATCTGTTGAAATGCCGATTTCAGCACCAAGACCATATTCAAAACCATCAGCAAAACGTGTGCTGGCATTCCACATCACCGATGAAGAATCCACATCACGAATGAATTGCTGACCTGCTTTGTAATTTTCTGACACAATACTATCTGTATGTGCTGAACCATAAGTATTAATATGTTCAACCGCTGCTTCGAGGCTAGACACAACACGAATTGAAAGGATCAAAGCGAGGTACTCTGTGGACCAATCTTCTTCTTGAGCAGCTTCGACTGCACAGCTCGCATTTGTTTTTTCACACCCGCGAACTTCAACACCCTTGGCTTGCAAAGCTGCAATCACTTGTGGCAAAAAGCTTTCTGCAACAGCCTCATGCACCAACAAGGTTTCAAGCGCATTACAAACACCACAACGCTGTGTTTTGGCATTCACAGCAATATCACTCGCCATCGCTAAATCGGCAGCAGCATCAACATAAACATGGCAAATACCATCCAAATGTTTGATCACAGGAATCCTTGCTTCATTGGCAACCCGTTCGGTTAATGAACGACCACCACGGGGAATAATCACATCAATATAATCTGATGCACGCAGCATATCACCCACCAAAGCACGGTCAGTGTTATCCACCAACTGCACAGCATCTTGTGCCAAACCACTATCAACCAACGCCCGCCGCAAACAAGCTGCAAGCACACGGTTAGAATGGATCGACTCAGAGCCACCGCGTAAAATCACGGCATTGCCTGATTTCAAGCAAAGAGCTGCTGCATCAACGGTCACATTAGGGCGTGATTCATAAATCATACCAATCACGCCAATGGGTGTGCGCATCTTTCCCAACTGAATCCCTGAGGGTTGTTGAACCAATTCATTGATGGTTCCCACAGGGTCTGGAAGTGCTGCCACTTGCTCCAAACCTTGGGTCATGGCTTCAATGCGCACTTCATCCAGCATCAATCGATCCATCATGGCTTTATCAAGGCCTTTTTCTCGACCCAGTTTCATATCATGCTGATTGGCTGTGATAATGTCGTGATGCTCACGACGCAAAATCGATGCAGCCAATAACAAAGCTTGGTTCTTTTGCTTCGATGTGGCCGAACGCATGGGAATAGCCGCTGCTTTGGCCTGTTGACCCAACTTATCCATCAAAGAAACGTTTACTTTCTGATTAATTGTCATGAATTCACACAACCTCAGGGTTTTCAGTGAAACTCTTCAATTTTTGTGAGCGTGAAGGGTGACGCAACTTACGCAAAGCTTTGGCTTCAATCTGACGAATACGTTCACGGGTTACACCAAATTGTTTGCCAACTTCTTCAAGGGTGTGATCGGTATTCATGCCAATACCAAAACGCATGCGCAATACTTTTTCTTCTCTTGCTGTTAATGATTCTAAAATTTCCTGCGTGGCTTCGCCCAATGCCTGACCCACAGCACCATCCAAAGGATCGCGCGCATTATGATCAGGAACAAAATCACCTAGCTGAGAATCTTCATCATCACCAATCGGTGTTTCCAAAGACACAGGTTCTTTGGTTACTTCAAGAATTTGACGAATTTTCTCTTCGGGTAGTTCCAAGTGTTCTGCTAATTCTTCAGGTGTGGGTTCACGGCCAATTTCTTGAGAAATCTGACGGGAAACACGCATCATTTTATTAATGGTTTCAATCATATGCACAGGAATACGAATCGTGCGCGCTTGATCTGCAATGGAGCGTGTAATCGCTTGGCGAATCCACCATGTCGCATAGGTTGAAAACTTATAACCACGTCGCCATTCAAATTTATCCACAGCTTTCATCAAACCAATGTTGCCTTCTTGAATCAGATCCAAGAAACCCAAGCCACGGTTGGTGTATTTTTTAGCAATAGAAATCACCAAACGCAAGTTGGCTTCAATCATTTCACGCTTAGCTTGGCGAGACTTCGCTTCACCCATTGCAAGATGACGTGCCACATCTTTAAGTTCTAATACTTGCATTTCCATTTCTTTTTCAACACGTTTCAAACGACGTTGATTTTCTTTCACACGAATCGTATTTGGTTGAATATTTTCAATCCATGCTGCCGAAGGGTCTTCTTTGGCAATAATGTCCATCCAACGTTCATTGGTTTCCATTTTTGGAAAGGTTTCTAAAAACAATTTACGCGGCATTTTTGCCTTTAAAGCCATTTTACGAATCTCGCGTTCGTAATTACGTGTCCGCTCTACAGCATTTTTAAAACGCTGCACAAGCAATAGAATTTGTTTGTTAGAGAAAGGAATACTGACCAATTCCTCTAACATACCATCCATGCTTTCTTTAATGCCTTTTTGTAACTTTTTATCACTTGTACGACGTTGTGCTTGTTTGCTTAAACGCATAAAACGCGCGTAATGATGTTTGGCTGCTTCAAAATGTTTCAGAGCTTTTTCAAGTTGCTCTTCGCGCGTGATGATGGTTTCCAGCATTGGCGTGCCATCAGGTGTTGCTGTGCGCTCACGAATCGCTTTGGATAGCTCTTCTGCATTCAGTTTTTTCTGAGTATCATCAGGCTCTTCTTCATCAGCACGATTCAAACGAGATTCATAATCAGCAATTGCCGCTGCATTCACGACTTTATCATCAATTTCCAACACGCCGCGTAAATCCGCATCTTCTTCTTGCGCCATTTCACCCAGTAGCATGATTTCACGAAAGGTTGCAGGGCAAAGACACAAAGCTTCCAAGACCTGTAAACGACCTTCTTCAATGCGGCGTGCAATTTCAATTTCACCCTCACGGGTCAATAACTCAACAGTACCCATTTCACGCAGATACATCCGCACAGGATCATCAATGCGAATCACAGTACCTAAAGTGGTGGTATCCGCACGCAACGCAGAATCTTCCTTGCGCAAGCGTTCTTTACGGATGGCATATGCACCTGTGGGTGCACGTTCTGGATCAACAACTTCAATGCCCATTTCGGTAAATAAGTTGATGACTCTTTCAATTTGATCGGTAGAAACTAAGCCTGATGGCAGATGCTGATTAATGTCGGTATAGGTAATAAAACCTGCAGCACGACCTTGAGCCATGAGCTTGCCCATGCCTTGAATACGTAATGCTTCTTCGTTATTTGCCATGATGACCTCTTTGCTTGACGATCAGTTGCTGTAACTTTTTGCGCAACTGCACCTGCATATCAAGTGTTCTATGTTCACCTTGTTGGCCGAGTAGACGGCGAATACTGTTGATTTGTATGCCTAGCTTTAACTCTACAAAGCGTTGCTCACCAATGGGCTTTGCAAGCCATCGTGCAATCAGGCTAGGATATGTATCAGTCAGATGAAATATTAGGTGTTGATAGTCCACTTTTTCTTGCAGGGCGCGGGTGTATATTTCAAAAAGCGTACGATTGTCAAGATAAATATCTTTTTTCAATGCATCTATTTCATCAATGCGTTGTTTGTTTTGTAAGAAAGCTGCGACAAATTCTTCTTCATGTACTGGAAAAGATTCTGATTTTTCACTTTCTACTTTTGGTGTGTATTGTAACTGAGATAGTGGTATGCCCACCATTTTTTCCACTTCAATCTGCCATGCCTTCCTCAAGTATAAATCAGGAATTTGTTGCAACATCTGTTCAGCTTGCCGTGCTGCAAGAGCCTTTCCCTGAGCATCCCTTGCAAACATTTTTGCCAAACCTTGTAACCAAGTATCAATCATGGAATTCGCTTCTTCTAAGCGTTTCATAAAAGACTCACGCCCTTCTAAGCGCACCATGCTATCAGGATCTTGGCCTTGCGGTAGATATAAAAATTTGGGTGCATGCGAAGCCTGAAGTAATGGTAGAATATTTTCTAACACACGCCAAGCGGCTTTTCTGCCAGCGGTATCACCATCAAAACAAAAAATTGGCGAAGGATATAAGCGCAATAACATGCGCAACTGTGTTTCACTGGTGGCTGTGCCCAAAGGCGCAACCGCTGTAGGAATACCATGCGCTGCCAAAATCAGCACATCCATATAACCTTCCACCAATAAAACTTGTTTGTTTTTACGAATGTGATCACGATGCTCAAAAGCCGCATACAAAAGTTGCGATTTATGAAAATAATCGGTTTCTGGTGAATTTAAATATTTGGCTTGGTGACCCGAAAGTGTCCGACCGCCAAAACCCACCACTTTACCTTGTTGATTGCGAATCGGAAACATCAAACGATCTCTAAAACGATCCCCATAATCACCTTGATCACTACGAAACAACACACCGACTGCTTCTAGTTGAGCTAATCTGCGTGAATCAGAGCCAAACTTCTGACGTAAGAAACCATAACCATCGGGTGCGTAACCCAATTCATAGGTTTTTTGCACATGCAAAGGTAAACCTCGTTCTTGTAAATAAAGCTGTGCTTTTTTGGCATTGGCTGACTGCAAAGCTTGTACGAAAACATCATTCACACGCGCCAATAAATCATGTGCATGGTGATAAATCGCTTGTTTCTGAGGTGAATAATCATCTTGCTGGGGCAAGATCATGCCGTGTCTTTCTGCTAAATAAGCCACAGCTTCAGGAAAGTTATAACCATCATGTTCGATCAAAAACTGAAAGGCACCCCCACCCTTCCCACAACCAAAGCAATAAAACATTTGGCGTTGTGCAGACACGGAAAAAGACGGTGTTTTCTCATGGTGAAATGGACAAAGACCACTCAAATTAGAGCCTGATTTTTTTAACTTCACATGGGGTTCAATGAGGTCAACAATATCGGTCTGTGCCAAAACTTGATCAATAAAAGATTGGGGTATACGGCTCATAGGAGCCTGAATTAAAGCACAAGCAAGCGCCGATTACACACTAAAAACGACAACTCACAGGTAAAAAGCGACTTTCAAGCGTGCCAATGTGCTCGCCACCCATCACTTTCATGCCTTTGGGAACGGAAGCATAGGCACAAACCCAACTGATCGGCACACGGGGCTCACCTGCCACAATAGCAGGGCGCAACACCAAAGTTTTCCCTTGCACATTTGCATTCACTTTTTTACCTAAAGTCAGGTATAAAGCCCCTTGCTTGACTTCAAGACTCTCTAAAAAATTACCCATGATTTTTTGTGCATCGGGTAAGCCTGCTTCGGCATTATCTTTAGGAAAATCGGCCCGTTCTTTATAGTAAAACTCGATGGCATCTTGTCCCATTTCCGCAATTTTCAAAGCCTCTTGTACTTGGACACGAATCATACGATCATGCACAGATGGCAAGGCAATCGTGGCTAAAATACTCACAATAGACATCACAATCAGAAGCTCAAATAAGGTAAACCCTGCTTTATCAATCTGCATCATCACTCCTTATATACCACTAGTCATCTGAAAGATGGGCCAATAGATGGCAATAACCATGCTCCCGATCAACACACCAACAGTGATCATCAAAAACAATCGACTCCATATATTAAAACGTTCCAAACAATCATTGGCTAACTCAACGGCTTGTGCTGCCAAGTAAGGGCATGCTTCATGCAACAAATGAGCTTCTTTGGCAGCAGATAGCATGCGTGTAAAAGCATCAGGAAAAAATGAAATTTGCCGCAAACATGCCACCACATCATCTTGACCTTGAAACGCCTTTTGCCACTCCTCACGATAAACGGGATTAGATAAAGTCGAGGCCACAACAACAAGGCTTTCTTTGGACTTGCTCCCTTGAGATAGCACGACACCCATCGTATAAAGTAACTCTGATATGGTCATAAATTGTAAGCTTGTTTTAAGTATTGGGATGCGCAGCAGCAGTTGAAAACGAACAAGCTTATTCTTTTTAAAAAGAAGCACTAAACCAAACATACAAGATACAACGAGCCACCAAAAATCAACCAACCAATCAGCTATCCCCATAAAAAGAAGAGTCGGCAAAGGCAAGTCTTGCCTCATAGAGAGGTACATCTCAGCAAACATCGGCATCACAAAAATCAATAATATCAAACTGAGTAAAACACAGGTAAAAATTACAATAACGGGGTAACTTAAGGCTTTCAATAAAACACGCATCACAGAAAAATGATCTTTTCGGTGTGCAAGATGGCTTAGTATGGATGCAAGACAGCGTTGGGATTCACCCAATCGAATTAAACTTAACGTACCTTGATCAATGAATTGAGGATACGCAGATAAAGCATCTGCCAAACTGGCATTTTTTTGATATGCCTCAAACAGAGATAGCATCAAAGCATCTTGTTGCTGTGAAACAGGATCTATACTCAAGTATTCAAAGGAACTTAAAAGGCTTTTCCCCTGTTGCTGCAACATGGAAAGCTCATGCCAGAAATATTTAATTTGGCTAGCATGGAAACGGTGTTTAGCCATTTAAAGCTCCTTATTGCTTGCTACTTTTTCCACTTGGCTGGGTAACTGATAGTCACTAGGAATAGGCATCCAAGGACGAAGCCACAACACAGGGCTTCCAGAAGACGTTTTATGAATCACAGGACGCAACTCAAAGCTTTTGTTTTTTTCGGCATTATAAAGTTTATCTTCTTTCATCCGCACATGAATAGTCCCATGTTCAATGTGTACACTTTGCACGTACTGACCTTGAATCTTTTCAGCAGCCATCATACCAGCCTCTTGGTTATTCGCAGGAAAACGGCCAGTATAATCATAATATGCCAAGACATCTTTTTTATATGAGCCAGCAAAAGTTGCTGCCTCTGTCATTTTGGCTTGATCTCGAACAGGATGAAAATTAGGTATACTAACCGCCATTAAAATACCCATAATGGCAACCACAATCATCAGTTCAATCAGTGTAAAACCTTCTTGTTGGTTCATCGGAAACCTCAAAAGCATGTAAGTATAGCGAAATATTGGCAGATATACTACGTAATATCCATATGTTTTGTATGATCGTAGAAATCAGAGCGACCTTAAGCAATAGAAGGTCAAATGCCATCTGGGCAGCTAAAGACATCTGCTAAAGCCAAGTTTAGACTTGGCCTACTTTAATTTTGAATTCAGGAGTATCTATTGTGAGTGAAACAAAGAAAGATAATGTTCGCGTTCATGTGCGCCAAAGTTATGCCAATGTTGCGAAGGCGAGCAATTCAGGTTGCGGTACAAGTGATGCCGATAGCTGTTGTGGTGTCGCTTCCCAAGATGATATTGAACAGTTATTTTCAACACGTTTAGGCTATTCTCAAGAAGACGTGGAAGCCGTTCCCGAAGGTGCTGACATGGGCTTGGGTTGTGGCAACCCCAAAGCCATTGCCTCACTCAAATGTGGTGAAACGGTGCTTGATTTGGGCAGTGGTGGTGGCTTTGATTGTTTTCTTGCTGCACCCGAAGTCGGCAGCACTGGCCGCGTGATCGGCATCGACATGACCCCTGAAATGCTTTCAAAAGCACGAAATAATGCTGAAAAAAGTCAATTTAAACATGTCGAATTTCGTTTAGGTGAAATTGAATATTTACCTGTTGCTGACCAAAGCATTGATGTCATTATCTCTAACTGTGTGGTGAACCTATCACCCAACAAACAACAAGTTTTTCATGAAGCTTTTCGCGTGCTTAAACAAGGCGGACGACTCGCTATCTCTGATGTGGTTGCGACCGCTGAAATGCCCGAAGAGATGAAAAACGATCCAAAATTATATGCTGGCTGCATGGCAGGTGCCAGTATGATTGATGACTTGGAAAGCATGATGCAAAAAGCAGGTTTTTCTCAAATCAAGATCACACCCAAAGACGAGTCCAGAGAATTCATTCGTGATTGGGCACCAGGACGTGGTGTCGAAGATTATGTCTTGTCTGCTCATATCGAAGCGGTGAAGTAGATAACTGTGACCTTCGTGTGAACGAAGGTCACTTTTTAACTTTCCATTCTTTTTTGCAACGCCTTCATCTTTTCCCTAAGCGCAATGGCATCTTCAAACTGCAACAGTTCCGCCGCTTCAAACATCTCTTTTTCAAGGCTCACAAGCATGGCTGGAATGCTTTGTTTTGGAATGTGTTGATGATCGCTCAATTCAATCTGTTTTTCTTTGATGCTTTTCACCACAGTCATCGGTGTGATGCCGTGTTCTTTATTGTGCTTTAACTGCAACTCTCGCCGACGTGCTGTTTCATCCATCGCCGCTTGCATCGATTTGGTGGTTTTATCTGCATACAGCACCACATAAGCATCTTGATTGCGTGCAGCACGACCGATGGTTTGAATCAAACTACGGTAATCCCTTAGAAAACCTTCTTTATCGGCATCTAAAATAGCGATAAAACCCACTTCTGGAATATCTAAACCTTCACGTAACAAGTTAATGCCCACCAAGACATCGAATTCACCCAAGCGCAACTGACGAATAATTTCTGCACGTTGTAAGGTATCAATATCTGAGTGTAAATAGCGTGCTTGAATCCCTTTGCCTGCTAAGAACTCACTGAGTTCTTCAGCCATTCGTTTGGTTAAAGTGGTGACCAAAGCACGGTTATTGTTTTCAATCACACGATCTAGCTCAGCCTTAAGGTCATCCATTTGGCCTTGAATGGGGCGCACATAAACATTGGGATCTACCAACCCCGTTGGGCGAATCACTTGTTCCACCACTTGCGAAGCAAGGCTTTTTTCATAATCACCGAGGGTTGCAGACACAAAAACAACCTGATTCTCTTGTAAATATTGCTCAAACTCTTCGTACTTCAAGGGTCGATTATCTAAGGCACAAGGCAAACGAAAGCCATAATCCACTAAGTTTTGTTTGCGTGAACGATCACCACGGTACATGCCATGATACTGCGGAATGGTTTGATGGCTTTCATCGATAAAAATAAGAGAATCTTTTGGAAAATAGTTCAATAGGCAAAAAGGCGGCTCACCCGTTTGGCGCTCTTCAAAATGAATGGAATAATTTTCAATGCCTCGGCACGATCCTGTTTCCTTGATCATTTCCAAATCATGTTCTGTGCGTTGTTTGAGACGATGCGCTTCCAACATATCTAATTGAGGCAAACGCTCTTCCAACTCTTTGCCTATCCTCAGAATTGCTTTATCCATCTTATCTTGAGGCAACACAAAGTGACGGGCTGGATACACATAGTAATAATCCATATCCTCAATCAAGGAAGCATTGAGCTTATCCACCTCGCTGAGACGTTCAATTTCATCACCAAACATTTCAACCCGAATAATATTCGAGGCATAGGCTGGAATAATATCAATGGTATCGCCACGCACACGGAAGGAGCCTGATTTTAAATCAATATCGGCACGTTCATATTGCGCATCAATAAGTTGGCGCAGTAGTTCTCGGCGTTCGATGACCATGCCTACCGACATCTCAAAACCCATTTTACTAAAATCCGCAGGGTCACCCAAACCATAAATAGCCGACACAGAGGCCACGACCAACACATCTTGGCGTTGTGCCAAAGACGCTGTGGTCGAAAGGCGCATGCGCTCCAAGGTGTCATTGGTCTTGGCATCCTTTTCAATATAAACATCACGGGATGGCATATACGATTCAGGCTGATAATAATCATAATAGGACACAAAGTACTCAACACGATTTTCTGGAAAAAAATCACAAAACTCATGATAAAGCTGTGCCGCCAAGGTCTTATTGTGTGCCAAAACCAAGGTTGGCTTTTGTATTTGCGCCACCACATTAGCCATCGTAAAAGTCTTACCTGAGCCAGTCACGCCCATTAAAGCTTGAAACCGCTCACCTTTTTGACAAGCTTTTACCAGCTTTTCAATCGCCGCAGGCTGACTACCCGCAGGCTGATAAGGTGCATGAAGTTTGAACTTCATATCAATTAGTAAGTATTGTATTCTTTATAAGTGGAAACATGGCCTTCTTTATCAAAAGACATCACCGCGAAAGGATCTTTGCGATCACCCATTTTCATCCCCGGTGTGCCCACAGGCATTTCAGGAACGGATAAACCATAAATAGTTTTATCCTTAGACTTTAATAACGCCTTGATGTCATTGGCAGGAACATGACCTTCAATCACATAATTCCCCACCGTGGCGGTATGACAAGATTGCATGTTTTCAGGAATAACCATTTTCGCTTTATAGCTCGCCATATCATCATTTTTAATGCTGGTGACCTTAATGCCATGACGTTCTAAATGAGCAATCCAATCCGTACAACAACCACAATTAGGGTCATGTTGAACGCTCATTTCAATGACGGATGCGTCTTTTTGAATCGCTTGATCCCAGCCTTCACCTGCAAAGGACTGCACAGACCACAAACACATGATTAAACAAACCCATACTTTTAACATAAAAAAACTCCTAAAAAAACGAAACATAACACAAAGTCTCAAAAGGCTGAACGTATCCAAAGCCACTTGAAAAAAAGCTTCTCAACAATCAATAGTTAAGAAATATAGCACGCAAGATAAAAGGCGTGATCTCACCCAGTATCTCAGGTACGGTTGCGCGCTTTTTTAGATGGCAGGTGAGGTTAGGCAATGTTTTCCTTTATCACGAAGGTTTTTGGTAGTCGCAATGAGCGTGTGCTCAAACAAATTTATCCACTTGTGGAACAGGTCAATAAATTTGAATCTGCCACACAAGCGTTAACAGATGCAGAGCTCACCAACAAAACACAAGAGTTTAAAGATCGAATCGAAAAAGGTGAAAGCCTCGACCATCTTTTACCTGAAGCTTTTGCAGTCGTGCGTGAAGCCGCTGTGCGTGCTTTGGGTATGCGTCATTATGATGTGCAAATTCTTGGTGGTATTATTCTTCACCAAGGCAAAATTGCTGAAATGAAAACAGGTGAAGGTAAAACACTTGTTGCCACCTTGCCCTCTTATTTACACGCACTCACAGGCAAAGGCGTGCATGTGGTCACCGTCAACGACTACCTTGCCTCGCGTGATGCCGCATGGATGGGAAAACTCTATCATTTTCTAGGCCTTAGCGTTGGCACGATCGTTAGTGGCATTAGCAATGAAGACCGTCGTGCAGCCTATGCTTCTGATATTACCTATGGCACCAACAATGAATTTGGTTTTGATTACCTACGCGACAACATGGCCTTTGCTGACACTGAATTGGTGCAACGTGGACACTACTTTTCAATCGTCGATGAAGTGGATTCTATCTTGGTCGATGAAGCCAGAACGCCACTGATTATTTCAGGCCCTGCCGAAGAAGCAGGCAATTTGTATGATCAAGGCAACGACATCATCTTAGAACTCATGCAAGATGAAAGTAATTATGAAAAAGATGAAAAAGAGCGTTCGGTCATGCTCACTGAAGACGGCACTGAAAACATCGAACAACTTCTGCATAGCCATGATTTACTACCCAAAGACACCAGTTTATATGATGCTGAAAATGTTAATGTGCTGCATGCGACCACCCAAGCCTTGCGCGCCAACACCTTATTTACCAAAGAAGTAGACTATATTGTACGCAACAACGAAGTCATCATCATTGATGAGTTCACAGGGCGAATGATGCCGGGTCGTCGTTATTCAGATGGTCTTCACCAATCTTTAGAGTCTAAAGAAGGCGTGACTGTCAAACCTGAAAACCAAACCCTTGCTTCTGTCACCTTCCAAAACTATTTCCGCATGTATGATATCCTTTCAGGCATGACAGGAACAGCAGACACCGAAGCTGAAGAATTTCACAAGATCTATAAACTTGAAGTAGTGATGGCTCCCCCCAACCGTGAGATTTCACGTGATGATATGGCTGACCTTATTTTCCGTGATCAAGGTGATAAATTTAATGCCATTGTTGATGATATTGTGGCCGTTCATGCCACGGGTCAACCGATTTTGGTCGGAACAACTTCTATTGAAAAATCTGAAGAGTTTTCAGAAATTTTAAGCAAAAAGAACATCAAGCATGAAGTTCTCAATGCCAAGCACCATGACCGTGAAGCAGAAATCGTGGCGCAAGCAGGTCGCAAGAATGCCTTAACCATCGCCACCAATATGGCAGGACGTGGTACCGACATCATGCTCGGTGGCAATCCCGACATGCTCGTTTCACAGCTGGCAAAGAAACATCAAGATGATGAACAGTTTGTCACGGATCTACGTGCAAAATGTGCGAGCGAACACGATGAAGTCATTGGCTTAGG
Organism: Mariprofundaceae bacterium; assembly: GCA_030950585.1. Taxonomy (GTDB): domain Bacteria; phylum Pseudomonadota; class Zetaproteobacteria; order Mariprofundales; family Mariprofundaceae; genus JAUZRG01. The sequence goes on from JAUZRG010000090.1 coordinate 21,414, forward strand.
GGGTTTATACATTCTTGGTACCGAACGTCATGAATCTCGGCGTATTGATAACCAGTTGCGTGGTCGTGCAGGTCGTCAAGGTGACCCCGGTAAAACGCGCTTCTATTTATCGCTTGAAGATGACCTCATGCGCATCTTTGGTGGTGAGAAAATGCAAGGCATGCTCACCAAGCTTGGCTTTGAAGAAGGCGAGGCCATCGAACATCCTTGGGTCAGTAAAGCCATTGAGAACTCACAGAAAAAAGTAGAAGGTCGCAACTTCGACGTGCGTAAGCAGCTTTTAGAATACGATGATGTCATGAACCAACAACGTGATGTGATTTATGTACAGCGTCGTGAGTTATTAGAAGCGGAAGATGTGGATGATGTCATGTTAGACATGAGCCATGATTTTGTTGACACATTGGTTGAAGGCATTGTTCCCAAAGGAACTTTCATTGAAAATTGGGATTTAAAAGCCCTTGAAGAAGCCCTCCTTGAAAAGTTTGCCATGCAAGTTTCAATCCAAGAATGGTTGGATAATAACGAAGTTGAAGAAAGTGCAGACTTACAAACCGCGATACATCTACGCTTGAACGCCATGCTTGATGCCAAGGCTGAAATGGTCGGCGCAGAAGAGTTACGTAACTTTAAAAAGTTTTTAGTCTTGCAAGTCTTAGACCACCTATGGAAAGATCATTTATTGGCCATGGATCACTTACGCCAAAGTGTCGGTTTACGCGGTATTGCGCAGAAACAACCGTTACAAGAATACAAACGCGAATCATTTGAACTGTTCTCTAAGATGCTTGATAAAATTAGAGAAAACACCATCAGCACCTTGCACAAGGTACAAGTGAACATCGAAGAACCCAAAGAAAATGAGCCCGTCATCTTAAGTCATCATGATTTAGAAGATGCTCCTGAAGCTAAAAAAGTGCCGCAAATGGAAACCGTTAAACGTGATCAACCCAAGGTTGGCCGTAATGACCCTTGCCCTTGTAACTCAGGTAAAAAATACAAACAATGTCATGGTAAAAAGCGTAAATAACGATGGCTGTTTACACAACTCAAATCATTGCCCCACTGAGCGTCCCAGGTTTTGACATCGGCACAGCTTGCGCTAATGTCAAAATAAGCACCCAAGACTCACGTCCTGATGTTATGGTTCTTGCTGCAACTGTGGACTGCTGTGCTGCGCTCGTTGTCACCCAAAACAAAGTTCGTGCATCTTGTATTGACCTTGCCCAGCAAGCATTAGCCGTGAATTCACAACCCATTCGTGCCATCGTGGCCAATAGTGGCAATGCCAATGCCTGCACAGGTCAGCTAGGCTTAGAACATGCTCAGCATATGATTGATGTGACCGCGCAAGCGCTCAACATCAATAGTGATCAAGTTTTATCGGCCTCAACGGGTGTCATCGGCCAACACCTCCCCATAGATCGCATTGAAAAAGCCATCAACCAAGCCACGAAAAACATGCGTGGCGAACACTGGAACGAGGCTGCACAAGCGATTCTCACCACAGATACCTTCGCCAAAACCTGTAGTCGTGAATTTCAAATTGGCACTCAAAACTATAGAATCACTGGCATTGCCAAAGGTTCAGGCATGATTCACCCCAATATGGCCACCATGTTGGCTTTTGTTGCCACCGATGTGCCTGTGAATAATCAAGACTTACAAGCCATGATTCATGACATTGCAGATCAAAGCTTTAATAGCATTTCTGTGGATGGTGACACCTCAACCAATGACTGCCTTTATGTTTTATCTTCAGGGCTTGGCCTTGGTCACCAAGCTCTAAATACTCAGGAAACACAGGTCTTTAAAGCAGCATTGCAAGACCTTTGTATCGACTTAGCACAACTCATTGTACGTGATGGTGAAGGTGTCACGAAGTTTGTCAGCATTGATGTCAATAGCGCTCAATCGGCGGTACAAGCACGCCATATTGGGCGTTGTATTGCTATCTCACCGCTTGTTAAAACCGCTCTTGCGGGCAACGATGCCAATTGGGGCAGAATCATTGCAGCCATTGGCAATAGTGGCGAAGATGTCATCGCTCATAAGATTCATGTTTTTGCCAATGATGTTCATATTTGCCAAGGCGGTGTCGTTCATCCTGATTACCTTGATGCCGATGGCATGGCTGTGTTTGCGAAAGATGAGTTCAGCATCCGCATTGAACTTGGCTTAGGTGATGCTTCAGCCACCGTTTGGACAGGTGACCTGACCCATGACTACATCACCATTAATGCAGAATACCGCACCTAAAGCAGGAGTTTTTAGCATGCAGATGCTCATTGTGTACCATTCTGATTATGGCAATACTGAAAAAATGGCGCATAGCATTGCAGCAGGTGCCAAGGCAGCCAATACACATATCAAGATTCAACTAAAACAAGCGGAACACACAACTTTAGCCGATCTGATTGATGCCGATGTGCTTGTTTTTGGCAGCCCTGTGCATATGGGAAGCATGGCATGGCAAATGAAACAACTCATCGATCGCGCGGCAAAACTTTGGAAGCCGCAAGAATTAGCAGGTAAACTTGGTGGTGTCTTTGTGAGTGGTGGTGGTTTTGGCAATGCGGGTGGTGGTGTCGAACTCACCATGATGAGCTTGCACAGCCATTTTTTACAACAAGGCATGCTTGTCGCAGGTTTTCCAATGGATGCGATTGGCTATGCAGATGGTGGCTTGCAATGGGGTGCCTATGCTCGAAGTGCTAATGCCCAGGGCATGCCAACAGACATAAGTGAAAAAAGCCTTGCTGCGGCTCGTTCTTATGGGGCACACTTGTGTCACCTTGGTATAAAACTCAACAAATAAACACGTTCTTTATAGAAAAAACACGGGCGGTCATGATCACGATTCAGCAAAAGACCTAGCATCTTTTGTACTGATCATTATATTACACCCCGCATACAGAGGACATTAAGGGGGAAAAGCGTATGGCCGAAGCCAAACAAGGACTATCTTTAGAGCTACAAGGCTCGTCAGCTCTCAATTCTGATGACATACCTGAAGTTGGTGCGATTGAAGCATTAACGGATGCCGTCGTTGTTCTTTTTCAAAATATTGATAAACAACTTGCCCGATACCTACAGACCTATGATGAAGCCGAAAAAGCAGATTTACATAAGTCTATGCAACGTTTTCTTGGCCGCATTAACTCGAACCCACTGATCCCTTTAAGCTTTCGCTTAAAAGTTTTGCATACCTTCAGTAAAGAAATATCGTTCTTAGATGTTCAATTAACGCAGTCCATTCTCAATGCTTATAAAGTGGCTATCTTATTGGTACGTGATGCCGCAGAAAACCGCACAGAGTTCCTGCTTGTTTTGGCACGGCTTTGTGGGGAAGCCATCACACTTGCGATGCGAGTGACACGCTTAAACTTTGAAAATTACCTTGAACCGGGCATTCAAATCACACGTCAAGTGCATGAGTTGACCCGTCTTGGCCTTGCTGCGATTGGGAGTGCTCAAGGCGGCGAAGCTAAAGGGCGAAAATTAAGAATGGTCATTCATGAAGGGCTTGCATGGTATGAAATCATGCGTATTTCCAATTTTTATGGCCTAACACCTGAAGGTCAAAATATTGTTTACACCTCATTAAAACCTTATATCAAACATATCACGTCTGAATATTGTCAAGGCCAAGAGAAGGTGCACTCTCAACCCAAACATGTGTATTTGGTATCCGCAGTGGGTGGTCGCCAAAATCGTCCGCAATGGATGACTGAGCTTGAAGTTACTGCCAATACTGATCGTGTTATTTTAGACATTACATCCTTGCTTCCTGTGTTAAAACGTCAACTTAATGACGTGGAAGAACATTTAAAAAACCACAAGAGACAACAAGAAGAAATACGCACAGAAAAAGAATTATATATGACGCATACTGTCACCAAACATTTGATGACATCCTTACATAAAGTCAAACGCAAGCACGAAAGGGAAAGTGTTAAAAAAGGCAATGTAACCTTGGTGGGTAGTTTCAACATTGGCTTACAGCTTCCCCAAGATAGTACCCGCATCCCCATACTCCCCGCCTCTCACAAAGGTGAGAACACCATAGCCAGCAACTGGCAAGCATTCAACATATCACCCAGTGGTGTCGCCTTACAAACCGATGAAATTTTGAATATGCCAAACGTAACTTCCTTGGTTCGTTTGGTCTGGACAAATGACAAAGGCGAGGCGAAACCCCAATGGGGCGAAGTGCGTTGGCGTCGTCATTTAGCCTTTGGTAACCGCAGGCACCTTGGCATTCGCTTTTTACCACGCAACTTATCCATTTGGCGCATTCAAGTGGTGGGTGGTGATAGCGATAAACAACACATGGTTTTGGGCATGCCCCTCAAAAAAGAAAATCGCTTGGTCGTCTGGTCAAACAATACGCAGCTGGGTATCGGCAGCGTGTTACTCATTGAAATTAGCCGACAACTTTACACCTGTAAAGTCATGGGCATCGTGCAACGTGGTGATAATTTTGTCACTTGCCACCTCCGCGCTTCACGTGTGGACGGTAAGTAAGATAAGCTTCGTTTAAGGCATCGCTTGTTATTTATTCTTTTTTTCATCAACCCTTAACCAACCTTTCTGGCGTTGGGCAAGCCATTGCCAAACGCTTAGAAAAACGACAAATCACATGCTTGGGTGACTTATTACTGCACTTACCCAAGCATTATATTGATGATCGTTCTCCCCTCAGCATCACACAATTACAACATGATAGGATTGCACGCACCCAAGGTCATATTGTGGCACGTAAATCACATGGTTTTGGCAAGAAAAAAGTCATCAGCATTACCCTAAGCGATGAGTACGGCGCACAGCTTCAGTTATCTTTTTTTCATTCAGCCTTTCTTGGTCACGACTCTCGGATGGCCGAAGGCCAACAAATTAGTGTGCGTGGACGGGTTGAGGTTTGGCAAAACAAATATCAAATGCAACACCCCACTTGGTTGCCTTTATCGCAATTTCAACCAAGCTACCAACCTGAGTACAGTCACTTGGCTGGCTTAAGCAGCACCCGCATTCAAACCCTCATAGGGCGCGCCTTTGAACAAATGAATGCAAAGATGCACAGCCCTTTGGATGCAGCAACTGATCTCAGTCTGTATGAAGCCTTGCATCAACTGCACCTACCAAAAATAGATCATGCCGACACCTATCACGCTGCCCAGCAAAGAATACACTTAGAAGAACTGTTTGTTCACCTTGCTTTAATGCATCAACATCGCCAAGAAGCGAAATGCCCTGCCATCAAACTGAAGCCTGCAAATTTAACACAACAACTATTAGACCATTTACCGTGGGAACTAACGCAAGCTCAGCAACATGTATGGCAAGAAATTTCACATGATTTAAGCCGTGGTCAACGCATGCACCGCTTATTACAAGGTGATGTGGGCGCTGGTAAAACATGCATCGCTGCCCTAAGCATGGTTTGCGCCTGTGACCACCAGCAACAAGTCGCCCTGATGGCTCCCACAGAAGTGTTGGCACAACAACATGCACAAAGTTTAAGTGTTTTTTTTAAGCCACTCGGTTTAGAGGTTGCTTTGCTCACCTCTTCCACTAAAAAAGCACAGCGACGAAAAATATTAGACCAGCTTCAAAAAGCAGAAATTAATATCATCATTGGCACCCATGCGCTGATCTCAGATGATGTTGTATTTTCAACATTAAGCCTTGCCATTGTGGATGAACAACATCGTTTTGGGGTTCGACAACGCTGGGCTTTAACGGAAAAAGGCCACCATGTGCATTTACTGGCGATGACAGCCACGCCCATTCCCAGATCATTGGCCTTGGCTCTGTATGGTGATATGGATTTAAGCATCATGAAAGGCCTGCCCCTTGGCCGAAAACCCATCACCACAACCTTACTGGATGAACAACAACTTCCACAGCTTGCCGCTGGTATGCAGCGCATTGTGCAAAACAAAGGACTCATTTATTGGGTAGTGCCACGCATTGAAGAAGATGAAGATGGAAATTCTGTCGAACAACGTCAACAAGCATTGCAACAACATTTTCCCAATTGGACGATTTTGGCCTTACACGGACGCATGAAGGCTGAAGAAAAACGTCACATATTAGATCAATTCAGCCGTGGTGATGCACAAGTATTGGTTTCCACGACAGTCATTGAGGTGGGGGTACACATTAGCGATGCTCGCCTCATGGTCATTGATGATGCTCAACACTATGGCCTCGCTCAACTGCATCAATTGCGTGGACGTGTTGGCCGCAGTGATGAACAGTCGTATTGCGTGCTCATCAAAGGTAAAAGCACATCGCAAAACAGCTTACAACGCCTACAACAACTGTGTCATTTACATGATGGCCTTGCTTTGGCAGAGCTTGATTTAACCACGCGCGGCATGGGAGATGCACTAGGCATCCGTCAAAGTGGTGATATGAGCTTTCGTTTGCTCGACCCTGTGCGTGATGCAAACATGATCCAACATTATGCCAACAACATGCCTAATTTTGTGCTCACACAAGACATGATTTCTTTTTGGAAATCACCCCTATCAATTTCAGATTGAGAAGCTAAAAAAGTCATCAGCGCATTGTAAATCAAGACAAAACATTCGGAATCACCCGCTTCCATGCGTACAGACAACATGGCTTGTGTGTTGGAAGCACGCAACAAACACCAGCCACCATCAAAGTTAATTCGTACCCCATCCACCAAACATATTCGATCATAACGATGACTAAACCATAACTTGGCTTGTGCCACCCACTGAAACTTTTTATCATCAGCACAAGGTATTCTTATTTCAGGTAGTAGAATAGACGACTCTATGGGTCGAAGTTCATTTAAAGCATGGGGCTGTTGAGATAATAACTCAAGTAACCTCGCTCCTGCATAAACGCCATCATCAAAGCCATAGTAATGGTCTGAAAAGAAAAAGTGACCATTCATTTCACCGCCCAGCAACGCAGATTCAGCATGCATTTTTTGCTGAATTTTGGCATGGCCACAAGCAGAAATAACCAAGCGACCTTGCTGTGCTGCAACATCATCAATCAAGCCCTGAGAAGAGCGAACTTCAGAGACAATGCAACCATGCGGATGCGCTCTTAGCACTTCTTTTGCAAATAAAACCATCAGGTGATCGGCAGAAAACTCTTCTCCTAAAGCATCCACCACAGCCAAACGATCCGCATCCCCATCAAAAGCAATGCCTAAATCAGCACCCATATCTTTCACTTTCTTTTTTAAGGCAATCAAGTTTTCAGGATTACTTGGATCGGGATGATGATTGGGAAAGTGCCCATCAAGCTCGCAAAACAACGGCTCTACCTGACAACCCAATAAGCGATACAAAGGCACAGCCAGCATACCACCAGGGCCATTACCTGCATCCACCACCACCCGCAAACGACGCTTAAGGCTTATTTTATGGGCAATATACTGTAAGTAATAATGTGCAACTTGCTGATGCACATGCGCTATCAAGCTTATTTTTGGCGTTGGCACGCGATGAATCTGTTGGCATAGCTGCTGGTATAATTCCTGCGTGATCGGTTGTTTTCCCACCATAATCTTAAAACCATTTTGATGTGCTGGATTGTGGCTACCTGTCACCATGATACAGCCCGCTTTGTCTTGATGATGCACCCAAAAATAAGCAAGTGGTGTGGGTGCAACACCCAAACAACACACGGAGATACCTGCTTCACGCGCCCCACGCATCACAGCATTTGCCAAGCTCTGCGAGGAAAGGCGAACATCCCAAGCCACGACCAGACCCTTTTCTGGCTCAAGCAATAACTGTGCAACATGCCAACCTAAGTGCCATGCCAAGGCTTCATCCACCTCAGAACCCACATCGCCACGGATTCCATAAGCACGAAAAATGTGTTTGGGCCACTTCATCATGCCATTTATCTCCAAAACATAGAGCAAACTAACGTGCAATCCATAATGGACAACTTAATCTTGAACAGTGTATGCCAAAGACATGAGCATCGCCTCATGTTTTTAGGTATTGATACAGGTGGCACATTTACAGATTTTCAATGAGCAAAGAAACATTCAACCCTATCGTTTGATGGGTGGAGAGGCTAGAAAGCTTGGTCACAACACCTAACGGTGGTGGATGGCATAAGCCAGTAACAGTGCGATGATACGAAAATCAGACTAGACTTTGGCACAGTCAATTAACGATTTTTTTGTGTACAGCAGCGATCAACTTGAAAGGAGCTTATATGAAAAAAAGCATATTTATTATCACTTCTATATGCATCACCATACTTTCTATCACCGCACTCAGCTTGTTCTTTTATCAAAAAGAATTACCACCCATTAAAGTGGGTATTCTTCATTCAATGACAGGCAGTATGGCTATTAGCGAAATACCCGTCATGCAAGCGACCTTACTTGCCATAGAGAAAATCAATGCGCATGGTGGTCTGCTAGGTCGTCAGGTTGAAGCCATTGTGGTCGATGGGAAGTCTGATGAAATCACCTTTGAGCGCGAAGCCAAGCGGCTCATTATAGAAGAAAAAGTCAGTGTGATCTTTGGTTGCTGGACTTCTGCAAGTAGAAAAACGGTTCTCCCTATCTTTGAAAAGTACAATCACTTGCTTTTTTACCCTGTGCAATACGAAGGCTTAGAGCAATCACCCAACATCATTTATATGGGAGCAGCACCCAATCAACAAATTATACCAGCCGTTAATTGGGCGATTCAACGCTTTGGTCCACGCATTTATCTCATGGGTTCAGACTATGTCTTTCCGCATGTTGCAAATTGGCTGATTAAGAAACAAGCCAACGCCCTCCATGCTTCTGTAGTCGGTGAGCAATATATCCCTTTTAATCACTATGATGTGAAAAAAATCATCCAAGAAATCAAAAGGCTTCAACCTGATTTTATCATGAATACCATCAATGGCGATGCCAACATTGCTTTTTTTCACGCACTCAGAGAGGAAGGTCTTTCTGCAAAAGACGCACCTGTGATCTCGTTTAGTCTTGGCGAGGCTGAATTGGCTCATATGCATGACGATCAAGATATAACTGGTCATTATGCTGCTTGGAATTACTTTCAAAGTATCGACAGCCAAGAAAATCGCGATTTTATTCGTGCTTATCAAAAAAAGTTTGGCGCACAGCCACTCAGTGACCCTATGGAAGCCGCATGGGCTAGCGTACATTTATGGGCCAAGGCTGTTAAATCGGCACAAACAGACAACACCGAATCGATTCGTCAAAGCATCGTTCACCAAAGCATCCTTGCACCTGAAGGTGTGCTTTCCATTGATAAAAAAACCCAACACGCATGGAAAAAAGTTCGCATTGGCATCATTCGCGCTAATCGCCAATTTGAAACGATTTGGTCATCTAAAAATCCTATTCGGCCTGCACCATACCCTTTGATAATCTCCAAACCAGAAGCTGACATGTTTTTATCACAGCTTTACGAAAACTGGGATCAACATTGGACACAGCCTGTGATAAAGAAAAAGAACAATCACTTTCCTATGCAGAAGTCACAGCTATGAAAAATATTTTAGCAAGTATTAGAAAGTCCATTTTTAATGAACTAATGGTACTGGTCACCATTATTATCATTCCACTTTCGCTTGCTCTGAGTGCTTATGTCTTCAGTAGCTTTAACCAAGTGACACACCAACTTCAGCTCGCATCACTCGGAAGCCTTGCCACAGCGAAGGCAAATACCATCAATCAATACATTGATAATCACTTAAACCACACTGAAACACTGAGCATGATCCCCAGCACCAAAATGGCTTTCAAAGGCTTTGACTTATCTTTTCAACAAGGCATTGATTCAAAAGAATACCAGCGGATTCAAAGCACATACGATCCTTTTTTTAGGCGTTATCTAGCCCATTGGAATTATTATGATTTATTCTTGATTGATGCAAAAGGCAATATTATTTACAGCATCAAGCACGAAAAAGACTTTGCCACCAACCTTCATACAGGTGCTTACCGCAATAGTGACCTTAGCAAAGTTTTTCAACAATCACTCAACATGCTACAAAGCAATAATAGTACATTTTCTTTTTACGAACCTTCCCAAGAAGCAGCAGCATTTGTTGCCACACCTATCATTGATCAAGGCAAAGCCATCGGTGTGCTTGCCCTACAATTTGATACCGATGCTTTTTACGATGTTATTAACAACCTCATTGGTCTCGGTCAGACGGGAGAAATTGTTATCGGCCAAGATTTTCCTGATAAAGTACTACTTACCGCACCCTTACGTCATGACCCCGATGCAGCTTTTCAACGCAGTATTTCCCACAGTGCTAGCAACGCACGACCTATTCGAGAAGGTTCTCAAGGGAAAACAGGGTCTGGTATTATCATTGACTGGCGAGGTGAAGAGGCTATTGCTGTTTGGCAATATATCCCTTCCCTAAAGTGGGGAATGGTGGTCAAAATTGACACCGAAGAAGCGTTTAATCAATGGGGATACATTGAAAAAAACCTCATTGGTCTCATCGGTATTAGTCTACTCTTGGGTAGTTTTTTATTGTATTTATTTACTCGCCACGTCACCAAACCGCTACGTCAACTAACCCAAATTAGCCATGATGTGGCAGCGGGAAAACAAAGCGTTAAAGTCGATGGCTTACTACATATTAACAATGAAGTTGGCGTGTTAGCCAATGCTTTTTCCAAGATGCTGCAACAAAGTCAGCACTCCAAGTTAGCACTAGAAGATACCGTAAATAGACTGGCAGAAAGCAACAAAACACTTGATCAACGTGTGAAAGAACAAATTGAACACATTCAAGCCATCGTTGAATATTCTTCTGATGGTATTTTAACTATGGATCAACACGGTGAAATTCAAAGCCTTAACCCAGCTATTTGTCATATCTTTAACTACGAAGCACATGAGTTACTTGGCCAGAAAATCACAAAATTGATACCTGAAGAATATAGGGGTCAGCATCAAGATGCCTTACAACAATACCAAAGAAATGGGCAAAAAACACTAAATAACCAGTCTCTGGAGATCGAAGGTTTACGCAAATCAGGGGAAGTATTTCCCATAGATTTAAGTATCAATGAAATGCATGTCGATTCAAATATGTTATATTTAGGAACCATCCGTGATATAACCAATTACAATATCAAACGTGAAAAAATTGAGCACACCCAACGCTTAGAATCGCTTGGTGTATTGGCTGGTGGCATTGCGCATGATTTCAATAATTTACTGACTGTTATCTTAGGTAATGCAGCTTTAGCAAAAATCAAAATGCAAAATAATCAAGATGCCGATGACCTGCTCAATAATATTGAAACCGCCAGTGAACGCGCCGCAGCTCTATGCAAGCAAATGCTTGCCTACTCTGGTAAAGGTAAACTTGTCATTGAAAACATCAATTTAACCACATTGCTAAAAGAAATGGTGAACCTCTTAGAAGTATCCATCCAAAAGAAAATTTCGATTCACTTGGATCTATCAGAACACTTATTACCCATTTCTGCCGATACAGCTCAAATTCAACAGGTCATCATGAACCTTGTGATCAATGCTTCCGAGGCCATTGACGATAAAAGTGGTATCATCACCATTCATACCGAATTAATTGATGTTGACCTTAGCTATATTCAAAGCATCTACAGTCAAGATGACTTGCAAGCAGGACAGTATATCAATATTGAAGTATCCGACACTGGTTGTGGCATGGATAAGAAGACCCAAGCACATATCTTTGAACCATTTTTTACCACCAAATTTACGGGTAGAGGCTTGGGTATGAGTGCTATCCTTGGTATCGTGAGAGGACATCAGGGAGCCATCAAGGTTTACTCTGAAAAAGGAAAAGGAACGACTTTTAAAATTTTACTACCTTGCTCTAGTGAAAGTCACCATGTGATAAAAACATCACACACAGAAGTCATCGAATATCAAGAGAGAGGCACTATTCTTGTCGTTGATGATGAAGAAGGCATTCGAGAGATGGCAGGCATGGCCCTCAAAGAAGCTGGCTTTCATATCATTTATGCCAACGATGGTACTGAGGGTGTGAAAGCCTTTAAGAAGCATCAAAAAGATATTTGCGCCGTCCTGCTTGATATGACCATGCCCAACTTAAACGGTGAAGAGGTCTTTCGTGCCATCAAACTCATTCAAACCAATATACCCGTGATATTATCCTCGGGTTACAATGAGCAAGATGCTACCAAACGTTTTATTGGCAAAGGGCTTGCAGGCTTTATTCAAAAACCATATTCACCGCATGCCTTACAAAAGAAAGTGATCGATATTTTAAAAACGGGTGTGACGAACTTTTCAGAATGACTGCATCATTTCCGACCTTTTTATCGGAAATGATGCTTAGCGAAGCTCAGCTTTCTTGCTTCTCGCCAAAAACAATTTCAAGCAACGCATCATGTGAGATGTGTTTGTATTCACCCGCATCCAAGCCAGCCAATGTTAAACCACCGATACTGATGCGAGATAAAGCATGCACATGATTCCCCACCGCAACAAACATGCGTCTGACTTGGTGATAGCGTCCTTCATACAAGGTTACTTCTGCTTCTGTCTCTGAAAGAATACGCAACTGCGCAGGCAAACAAGGTTTATCTTCACCCTCAAGCAGAATCCCTTTTGCAAAAAGAGCCACAATATCATCTTCCAGCGGCTCAGCCACATGCACACGGTATACTTTTGCCACGCCTTTTTCAGGGCTACTAATTTGATGATTCAACAACCCATCATCCGTGAGAAGCAATAAGCCTGATGTATCCTTATCCAATCGCCCGATACTAGATAACACAGGTTTACGCCTGCCCCACTGCTCTGGGAAATAATCATAGATTAAACGGCCTGATTCTTTATGAGAACAAACGCAATCTACAGGCTTATGAAAAACAACGGTTAAGCCACTGGGGTAATCAAGCTCTTCATCGCCAAATTGCACATCACTTGCCAATAATTTGGTAGAGCCTGTTGCACGTTTCTTGCCTGCGACTTTGATCACACCTTGCTTTAACAACAGACCCACTTCTTTGCGTGAGCAATAACCCAAGCGAGATAACAAACGATCTAAGCGTTCTGCTTTCATTTTTCTGCCCTCAAGACTTTAAAGCCTTGTGCCGCAGCTAACTCAGTCCAAGACGAAGCGTGTTCACTTAAAATTTGCTCATAAGGTAAATGACGGTTGGCAACCATATACAAGGTTCCGCCTCGTTTAATCGCTTTGCAACATTTAACAATCATGTCTTGCCCTAATTCGGTGTCTTGTTGTTGCCCATGATGAAAGGGCGGATTCAAGACAATCCAATTGGGTTTCACGTGAAACGCTTCGTGCACGGCATCCAAGTGATGAACGTGAACATCGACACCTTCAGGTGCAACTGCATTTTTCTGGGCAGCCTTGATGGCTGGCCAAGAAGAGTCATATAAATAAAGCTCTTTGATACCTTGGTTACGTTTGAGCAATGAGGCGCTCAAAATACCATTACCACAACCCACATCCATGCCAACACCCGACAAATCTTTAGGCACATGTTTTAACAATAGTTCAGAACCCTTATCAGCCCGATTCCAACTAAAGAGACCGGGAGAAGAGAATAAGTCTAAGCCTTCAACCCATTGCAAAGACCCTGACTTTAGCCATGACTGAGCTAAATCAACATCCATTTTATCGGTACGTTTCACATGAAACAATCGACATTTATTCTTACTGACGCAATGCGCGTCCATACCTGCTAATTGTGTCAAACGTTTTTGATAACCGCGCGCACCCATCTTATTGGCACAACACATGGTGAGTGTTCCGCCTTCTTCAAGTGCCAGTATGGCTTTGGCCATCCAAGCAGCACTTTGCTGTGTTTGCTTGTGTGGTAATAATAAAATGTGCTGATGTTCTCCATCTAGCTCATTTTCCACATCCAAATTCATTTGTAACAATTTCAAGGCTTGTGTGCGATCATCTTGAATCAAAGCACTTGTTTTTAAGTCATAAAGTAAACTATCAGGGTAAGCATTACACACCACCACAGGCACATCTGTGGGGGCATTTTGATATAATAAGCGCGCTGCATCTTCCATCATTTCTGACCTGAACTACCGAAGCCGCCACTGCCGCGTTCGGTATCGGATAAAGAATCCACTTCTAACCACTCTATAGATTCAACAGCAGCAAAAACCATTTGTGCAACCCGTTCACCGCGTTGAACACAAAAGTCTTCCTGACTTAAATTAATCAAGATCACCCCAACTTCACCACGGTAATCTGCATCAATCGTACCGGGGCTATTTAAAACAGTGACCCCTTTTTTCAAGGCAAGACCAGAACGAGGCCGAACTTGAGCCTCATAACCAACAGGCAAAGACATCGCAAAACCCGTTGGAACCAAGGCGCGTTGCATCGGCTTAAGGATCAGGTCTTCTGTAATCGCTGCTCTTAAGTCCATGCCTGCTGCATGTTCTGATGCATAATGCGGTAAACTCAGACCATGACCATGGGGTAAAACCTTTATTTTAACCTGCTTCATCTTCGCTCCACTCTTTTTCATTCTTTTTCATTCTTTTTCAAACGCATGATGGCATCGACCAACCAACTGGCTAACTGCCATTTATCCATCACAGGAACTTCACTGCATTGCTGCCCTTGCAGCCAAAACCCCGCTGACTGATCGGATGCCATATTGCTGACATCATTGGCATAAATCGCATCCACTTTTTTGCTCAACATCTTTTTTGTTGCGTATTCAATATGCTTTTCTGTTTCAGCAGCAAAGGCAATCACAGCCTTTGGGCGTTGTGTCATTTGGGCAATATGCTTCACAATATCTGGATTATTTTGCAATGTAACATTGATCGTCTTTTGCTGACCACGCTTAAACTTATGCTTTAATGGTTCTTTAAAACTAAAATCACCCACCGCAGCACTGGCCACAAAGGCATCGGCATTTTTTGCCAAAGAATGAGACGCATGCAACATATCATTGGCCGATACCACATCATAACGCTGCACGCGATAAGGGGTTAATGTGGGTGTATTCGGCCCAGCAATCAAACTAACTTTTGCACCCCGTGCCGCTGCACAAGCAGCCAAAGCAAAACCTGTTTTACCACTGGCTGGATTCGATATGAAACGAATGCTATCCCAATATTCATGGGTTGCACCTGCATTAATCACCCAATGCTGCCCTGCCAAATGAGAGCCTTGGGTCAGTGCATACACAGCACTATAAATAGCATGCATGATTTGTTCAGGTTCAGCCAAACGTCCGACACCCTTCTCTCCACATGCGACAACGCCCGAAATTGGACCAATAAAACAACAGTGTTTTAATAACTTTCTATTCCGAACAGTGGCTTCTGAAGCCCACATTTCAGGGTTCATCGCAGGTGCCAACAATGTCTTTTTAGGGCCTGCTTGATAAAGCGTGGTCAACAAATCATCGGCAATACCATACGCTAACTTGGCCATTAGGTTGGCAGTTGCAGGGGCAACAACCAATAAGTCAGCCCACCGAGCCAACTGAATATGCCCCATTTCACGTTCAGAGGTTAAATCAAATAACTCGGTGTGTACCTTTTCTGATGTTAAAGCTTCAAAAGTTAAAGGCTGCACAAACTCCATCGCAGACTTAGTCATCACACAACGAACCAACGCGCCTTGTTTTTGAAGAAGACGCACCAGCTCAGCCACGCGATAGACCGCGATGCCACCACCGATACCAATCAGAATTTTTTTATTATTGAGCATTTAGCGTAGTCAGCACTTCTTGCACATGCTCTTTCACACGAACCTTTCTCCATAAGGCAACTACCTTGCCTTCAGGGTCAATTAAAAACGTGGAACGTTCAACACCACGCGCTTGTTTGCCATACATATTTTTCATTTTCATCACATCATAAGCCAAACAAATGGCTTCATCTTCATCACTTAACAATGCAAAATTAAGTTCTTGTTTTTCACTAAATCCTTGGTGTGATTTCAAAGAATCTCGACTGACCCCTAAAATCACTGCATTGGCATCGGCAAAATCTTGTTTGGCATCACGAAACTCTTGTGCTTCTGTGGTGCAACCAGACGTATTATCACGCGGGTAAAAATACAGCACCACGTATTGGCCACGCAATGCGGACAAGCAGATCTCACCTTGCTGTGACTGTGCTTTAAAATTTGGGGCTTCTCTATTCAATTCCATAACACTCTCCTAAAATAAAAAACCAAGCCTAACCATAGCCTAGCATGAAAAACACAATACACATTGCATTTATCACCTAAACTACGTCATGATACGCCTTAAAAAAGGAGTCTCATCATGAAAGTGATTTTGGCTCAACCACGTGGCTTTTGTGCTGGTGTTGATCGCGCTATTGAAATTGTCGAAAAAGCATTGGAGCTTTTTGGCACCCCTGTTTATGTTCGCCATGAAATTGTTCACAATAAATATGTGGTCGATAGCCTGCGCAATAAAGGGGCTGTTTTTGTTGACGAAGTTGAAGACACACCTGCAAATGCACTGTTAATTTTCTCTGCTCACGGTGTCAGCCAAGAAGTGCGGCACAATGCCCAACAACGTGGCTTGCATATTGTCGATGCCACTTGTCCCTTGGTCACCAAGGTGCATTTAGAGCTTATTCGCCATCATCAACAAGGCCGCCAAATCATTTTGATTGGCCATGCAGGCCACCCTGAAGTCATCGGCACGTTAGGCCAAGTTCCTGAAGGGGCGGTGTTGCTCGTTTCAAGTATTCAAGACATCCATACCCTCAAAGTTCATGATGAAACTAAGCTCGCTTATGTTACCCAAACCACACTCAGCATGGATGACACATTACCTATTATCACAGCCCTGCAACAACACTTTCCCAAGATTCAAGCCCCAAAACGGGAAGACATTTGTTATGCCACCAGCAATCGTCAACTTTCCGTGAAAGAACTCGCAAAAAAAACAAATCTGATCTTAGTCATCGGTTCACCCAACTCATCCAATAGCCAACGCCTATGCGAAACAGCCAAACAACAAGGCGTGTCTTCGTGGTTGATTGAAAATGCCACAGAAATAAAAACAGATTGGCTAAAAAACATTGCAGCTGTGGGCGTGACCGCTGGCGCTTCAGCACCTGAACTTTTGGTACAAGAAGTGGTTGACCGACTCATGCAGCTTGGCGGGGAGAGCTTGCACCATGATGTTTTTATTGAAGAAAATGTCTTTTTTCCCTTACCCAAAGAGCTAAGGATTATCGCAGACCATGAATCATGAACTTCAAACCTATTCTCTTCATATCCCCAACACATCTTGCCTAAAAGGAGAGCTTTATGCTCTTCTTTCAAGCCAAGAACAAGATCGAGCACAACGCTTATGCATACCAGAAAAGAAAGAACAATTTATCATCACACGCGGCGTACTGCGTTTATTATTATCACAACAATTAAACATCTCAGCCCATGACATCGCGATTCAAAGAAGACATTCAGGCAAACCTTTTGTGCAGAGCAGTCCCAAACTTCACTTTAATATTTCGCATAGTTTTGAGTACGCTGTTTTTGCCCTGAGTGATCATAATGTCGGCATCGACATTGAATATTGCGATCCAACATTCGATGTCCAAGCTTCTTTGTCTTTTTTGCACCCAAAAGAAAAATCCTATCTACGCCAAAAAGATTATGATCAAGCCTTGTTTTTTGAACTGTGGACGCACAAAGAAGCATGGGGAAAATTACATGGCGATTTAACCCATGAAGACTGGTCTAATTGGACTGTACCCACAGATCACCCACGCATTAGTCTTGAAATTCACCGTGATTACAAAGCCACCTGCTTTCAACGCCATATACACAAGCACCACCATCACTGCCTTACCACTTATAGCCTCAAGGATTTATTGAAAAAACAATGAATAGCCCACAGCAAGAACCCATCAAGTGGCGACAGCACCTTAGCCTAGATTTACCAAAAGTATCACCATCGCCTTTATGGATTCACGCATGCTCTGTGGGTGAGGTCGCATCAGTTGCCCCCCTTATTCGTAGCTTAATCCAGCAAGGCATGCCACTACACCTCACCGTTGTGACCAAGACAGGTATGCAACATGCTAGACGTTGCTTTTCAGATCAAATCAGCATTTCTTATTTGCCTTGGGATTTACCCACACGCTGCGCAAAACTATTCAAGCACATTCAGCCACGCGCCCTGCTGATTGCAGAAACAGAGTTCTGGCCCGGCTTGCTCAAAGCTGCCAAGAAGCATCACACCCCTGTCATCAGTATCAATGCCCGCATTTCAGACCGATCCTTCCCACGCTATCAAAAAACATCGTTCTACTGGCGACGTGTGTTATCTGGTGTGAATTTATTCTTAGCCCAAAGTGATATTGATGCCCAACGCTTAGAAAAAATGGGCATTCCGTCACAACGGATTCAAAGCATCGGCAATTTAAAATATGCCACCCCTCGCCCTGAAGTTGACCTTGCCGACTTGCAACAAAAATTAGATCCATCAAAACAACGACCCATCATTGTCCTCGCCAGTTCTCACGAAAACGAAGAGCAACAAATTTTAGAGCAGCTTGCCCAATGGCAAAGCCAATACCCCAACCTCCTTTTAGTCATTGTGCCACGCCACCCGCAACGCTTTGATACTGTAGCTGAACTCATTCATGATTTTGGTTTTTCAGTGAAACGCTGGTCTCAGGATGATCCACGACCTGTTGATGTGCTTTTGGTCGATGCTATGGGCGTTTTAAATCAGCTTTATGCTATTTGTGACATTGCGATTATTGCAGGTAGCTTTAGTAATATTGGTGGACACAACCCATTAGAAGCTGCGATTTGGGGCAAAGGCGTATTAACAGGCCCTTATGTGCAAAACTTCCGTCAAATCATGCAAGAAATGCAACAACAGGGTGCAGCGATCATCTGTAAGGATAAGAATGAACTTGCAAGCAGTGTCATCCAGTTACTGCAAAATGATTCACAGCGATTGCATTTACACAGGGCAGCTGAAAAAGTGATGGAAAACAAAGAACGTATTTTACAAAAAACATTGACTGAGCTTCATAAAATCATCCCTTCCATCACAGCATAAACGTCTTTTATTAAATAGCTTGCTGACAACTGTAACTTATCTCCATAATGTTGCGCCATGTTGCACGTGAAACACTTACAAAGAACAGATGTTATTATTGTTGGCGCAGGCCATGCTGGCTGTGAAGCCGCTTTGGCGGCGGCTCGCCGTGGCGCAAGCGTCAGACTCATCACCCAAGATCTCGATACCATTGCTAAAATGTCTTGTAATCCCGCCATTGGCGGCATTGGCAAAAGTCACCTTGTGCATGAAATTGATGCGATGGGTGGTGCAATGGGGCGTATGGCTGACCTTTCAGCCTTGCAGTATCGCTTATTGAACCGACGCAAAGGTCCTGCTGTTCGTGCCACACGCACCCAGTGTGACCGACGTTTGTATCATATCCATATGCGCCAAATCTTAGACGCACAGCCCAACCTTCATCTTCATCAAGGCACGATTCGTGAACTGATGTTTGATGGTGATCGTGTGATTGGTGTGGTGGATGAACTTGATATTGCCCATGAAGCCGCAGCCGTCATTCTCACCACAGGTACTTTTCTTGAAGGTTTGATTCATGTTGGGGAAAAACAGTTTTCAGCAGGACGCGCCGCCAATGCCGCTGTGCATGGCCTTAGCGCGGAACTTTACCGCAAAGAACTCAAGCTTGGTCGCCTCAAAACAGGCACACCCCCACGCCTAGATAAACGCAGTATTGATTGGGACAGTCTACCACGCCAAGCAGGTGAAACAGATTTACTGCCTTTTAGTCGCCTACACCAGAAGATCACCCAAAATCAAATTCCTTGTGCCATTAGTCGTACCAACCAAAGAACGCATGATATTATCATGGAAAACTTAGCACGTTCACCGATGTATTCAGGTACGATTGAAAGCACTGGCCCACGCTATTGCCCCAGCATTGAAGATAAAATTCATCGCTTTGCTAGCAAAGATAGCCATCAAGTCTTTTTAGAACCTGAAGGCCGTGATCATGCTGAAGTTTACCCCAACGGTATTTCCACCTCACTGCCCATTGATGTGCAATGGGCTTTTGTACGTAGCATGGAAGGCCTTGAAAATGCGATAATTATTCGCCCTGGCTATGCCATAGAATATGATTATGTGGATCCCACAGAACTTAAAGCCACGCTGGAATGCAAGAAAGTATCGGCTCTCTTTCATGCGGGTCAAATCAATGGCACCACAGGTTATGAAGAAGCGGCTGCCCAAGGTTTGATTGCGGGCATCAATGCTGCCGCCCATGCCCTCGACCTTGAATCATGGGTTCCCAGCCGTAGCGAAGCTTATATTGGTGTGATGCTTGATGACCTTGTGAACAAAGGCATTACCGAGCCTTATCGCATGTTCACCTCACGGGCAGAGTTTCGTTTGCGCCTGCGTGAAGACAATGCTGACGTGCGTTTATCGGAGCATGCCATCCGCATGGGTATGCTCAGCCCAGAGCAACAACGCCACTTTGAGCAACGCCAACACACCTTGAGCCACTTTGAAGCGCAAATTAAAAGCTGCCGCATCGGCTGTGGTAAGCAATGGAAAGAGCGATTGGATGAACATCAATTGCCGATGCCCAAACAAGACATGCTCTTCTCTCCTTATAGTCACCGCCAAGATGTGGATAGCAAAGAAGCCATGCGCCTCTTTGCAGGTTTTGAAGATTTAAATCCCTTTGACCAACAAAGCTTAATGGCTTTTGTGCATTACGATGGTTATTTAGAGAAACAAGATCAGGAGATTAAAAGTTTTCAACGCTTAGAAAGCCAGAAAATACCAAATGATTTTGACTACACGCAAGTTGGAGGTTTGAGCATTGAAGCTCACCAACGCTTGGTAGAACACCGCCCTCTCAGTCTTGGCCAAGCCTCACGTCTTTCTGGCATCACGCCTGCTGCAATCACAGCTTTAAGTATGTTTTTACGGACGAAAAAAACATGAAAAAGAATTTAAACCGTTATGTCGAAGAAGTGATGTTTTTTTCTAAAGCACTCAACCTCACTTCTATTCATGATTCAGCCTTATTTTATGAACGCTTTATCGAACCCTCAGTCAAGCTAGCCAGTTTTTTGCCTGAGCAAGGCCGCTTGCTTGATGTGGGCAGTGGCATGGGTGTTCCGGGAATACCCATCGTCATCTCCAAACCTGAGATACAAGGTGTATTGGTCGAACGCCGAAAAAAGCGGGCTGAATTTATTCGCCACGTCAGCAGAAAGCTCGACCTCAAGCTTGAAGTTCATGCCAGCGACATCAATAAGATCCCTTCTTTAGAAGTGAACTTATGTGTGGCCAGAGCAGTATCCAAGCCCGATGTGTTATTAAAAATGTTTACACAACATTGCATTACAGGTGCGTTGGCTGTGTTTCCTGTCGCGGCAGAAGCCAGACCCAAAGACCAAGCTGGATGGGTATTTGAAGAAGAATATCGCATCATGAGCGGCCCACAGCAGCAGCGCATACACCAATATCGTTACGGAGAACATTAATGCAATACAGTCATTTGGGTTCAGTGATCCCTATTGCCAATCAAAAAGGCGGTGTGGGTAAAACCACAACCAGTATCAACCTTGCGGCCTCACTTGCAGCCTTAGATAAACGTGTTTTATTGATTGATTTAGACCCACAAGGCAATGCATCCACAGGCTTGGGCATTGATAAAGATGATGCAGATAACACCACCTATGACTTGCTCATGGGTACTTGTGCATTAGAAGATTGTGTCATGGAAACAAGCTGCGAAGGTTTATTTATTGTACCTGCCAATGGTGATTTGGTTGGTGCTGACCTTGCGATGGCCAATATGCCAAAGCGTGAATTGCTTCTCAATCAAGTCTTAAATCAATACAAAGGTGAACACTTTCACTTTGTTTTGATTGATTGCCCCCCCACACTCAACCTTCTCACCATCAACGCTTTGTCGGCTGCCAGTAAAATCTTAATCACCCTGCAAACTGAATTTTATGCGATGGAAGGTTTAACTCAAATGCATGATGCGATTCGTCATGTACGTGCCAATCTCAATGAAAATTTAAGCATTGATGGCATTCTTTTAACCCTTGTGGATCGACGCAACACCCTTGACCGCCAAGTTGAAAAAGAAGTCCGCGCTTATTATGGCAGCCAAGTGTATGAAACTGTCATTCCACGTAACGTACGTTTGGCCGAAGCCCCAAGTCATGGCATTCCTATTATCCACTACTCCGTGCAAGCCACAGGTTCAGTGGCTTATTTGAGCATGGCACAAGAAATGTTGGAAAGAGAAAGCATAGAAAGGAGTTAGTCATGGCAATCAAAAAACGTGGTTTAGGTCGTGGTCTCAACGCCTTACTTGCAGGCACAGGTACACTTGACCCTGAAATAAGCAAAACCACCAATACCTTAAAAATAAAATCCATTAAGCCCAACCCTTTTCAACCAAGGGTCATCTTCGATGATGCGGAACTCACCAACTTAGCTGAGTCTATTCGCCTTGATGGCGTGATCATGCCTATTTTGGTGCGTCCTGCCAAAAACAACACCTATCAGCTCATTGCAGGTGAACGCCGTTGGCGCGCCTCTCAACTGGCTGGTTTGCATGATATTCCCGCGATTGTGCGTGATGTGGATGATCGCCAAGCTTTAGAGCTGGCTATCATTGAAAATGAGCATCGCAATGATTTAACTGCAATGGAATCAGCACGCGCCTACCAACGCTTGCATAAAGAATTTGGCCTCACCCAAATCGATATTGCAACACGCATTGGTATTTCACGCTCACAAGTGACCAACCTCATTCGCTTGCTGCAATTACCACAACTCGTGCAAGACCTCATTGATCAACGCGCCATCGGCATGGGTCATGCTCGACCTTTAATTAACCTCAGCGAAGCAGAATCCATTAAGCTCGCGCAACGCTGCATTGCAGAAGGTTGGAGTGTTCGCCAAGTCGAGCAAGCCAGTAAAAACAATAAAATAGCAGCGAATACAACAAAGACACCCGAACCATCCATGCGAAAAATTCAAGATGAAATAAGCTTACACCTTGGTTTAGCCATACAATTAAACCAAAAACGCAACGGCAAAGGTGAAATGCGAATTAAATTTAAAAATCAACAAGAGATGGATGATGTGATTCACCATATAAAGAAACTCAGAACAGCATAATTCGTTTTTAAACCATAAAAAAAGGCTCAGTTGTCACGCAACTGAGCCTTTTTTCTGTGGGGAAACTAAACTGCCCTTAAATTGGAATCAGATGCCGAGGGGAGGACGACATCTGATGTACGAAGTATAGGCAGTAGCCCTTTAAGGAAAGATGATGATTACATTAAAGAAGATTAAGGTTATCAGGCAAAGAACATCCAGCATCTAAAAACAGTCTTAAAGCCTTGATATTCATTGACAAAAAATCACAAAAAAAGGCTCAGTTGTCACGCAACTGAGCCTTTTTTATGTGGGGAAATAAACACCCTATAAACAGGATCAGATGTCGAGGGGAGGACGACATCTGATGTACGAAGTATAGGCAGTAGCCCTTTAAGGAAAGATGATGATTACATTAAAGAAGGTTAAGGTTGTGATGCACCTTAGGTGTAGCACTGACAGAAAAGGGCTTAAACAAGGCCAGTTTATTTTGATATTTTATCCCCCTTTTTCAAAATGGGAGGCAATTTATTTCATCATCGCGCATCGCTGAGTAGACGCTGTTTTCATTCCCCTCTTTGGCAAATATGGACTAAGGTATATTTATTCAAACTATTGTTTTCATTTGGTTAATCACTAAATATCTTTTCTAAGCTGCCTATTCGGCAGTGAACACAAAATCAAGTGAAAATCAGCTGGATGTAATCTTCTAAGCTGCCTATTCGGCAGTGAAC
>JAUZRG010000091.1 GCA_030950585.1 Mariprofundaceae bacterium
TCCCAATTACTCGGGGCGGCGAACTTTAGCTTCGCCTCAGAGAATGTCAACACTTTCGTTTCGACTTCCTCTACCTGCTGATCTGATCTGCGTTAGCATTTCATTTCTGCGGGAGGCGAACTCTACGTTCGTCTCAGAGAAGTGTCAACACTTTCGTTTTAACTCTCTGCCTGCTAAATAGTGAAGATTTGTTAATCTCACAACTCAGCGGGACGCGAACTTTAATAACTTAAAAACTTTTGTCAACACTTTATTTTAACAGCCTTAACAAAGAACCCTTCATATAAGCCTATATATACTCAAGGCATATGAAGCTTAGCAAATAACAACCTATATAATAGATAGTCAACATTAATTTAAAGAAACGCCAATATAAGCATAAAGCCCTATTTCAATCTTGACAAAATCACATATACAGATATCATTTTGCTCTCAATTCCTTCTAGGTATCAGCTTACAAAGCTAAGTCATGACACCTTCCTTATCCTTACCTTCACTCTTTGGAGTATCCATGCCATCCTCTACCGAGGCTTTAGCTAAAGCTGACTTACAAGATAAAAAAAATGCCCTTAAGTCAACAGAAATTGACTTAAAAGCAACAAAAGATGCAACAGAAGTCTTAAAAAAGAAGCCTGTACGTCGTAAAAGAAGAACAAAAGCGGAAATGGAAGCTGCTAAAGCATTAAAAGAAATGCAGAAGAACGAAACTTCAGACTCTAAACCAATTAAAAAAAACAAAATAAATGAAGAGAAGAAACCTTTAGAAAGTAAAGATAAAAAGAACGAAACATCAGTACCACCCCTACCTTCTCAAAAAAGCAAACCAACATTAAGCCTAAAACAACAAGAACTTGAAAAAAAACCTTTAAAAACCGAAAAAACGATAGAAGAAAAACAACAACTGCATAGCAAAGAAGATAATAAAAACCACTATAAACGTGGACAAAAGCAAAAAATTGAAAATAAAACCTACCAACCAACGGATAAAGTTGAAAAAACTGTAGAAGGTAGCATCACCACAACAGATGATGAGCATAAATCAGACAAAAAGAATCGCCCTCAACCACAACGAGGAAGACGCAATAACAATAACAATAACAATAACAATAACAATAACAATAACCGTCGAAGAAAAGTAGAAGAAGACACCGTTACTTCACATGAAGCTAAAGGTGAACAGATGCACTTACGTGAAGTTGCATCTCTTCATCCTAAGGCAATATTAGACCTTGCAGAGTCCGTTAATATTGAAAATGCATCTAGCATGCGTAAAGCAGAGCAAGTATTTGCTATCCTAAAAGCACATGCTGCGCGTGGCGGCACACTATATAGTGAAGGTGTTTTAGAAGTATTACCTGATGGCTTTGGATTTTTACGCTCACCTGAAGCCAATTATATGACTGGCCCTGATGATGTTTACGTTTCTAATCATCAAATTCGTCGCTTTAGCTTACGCAAAGGAGACACTATTGCAGGTGAGATTCGTTCACCACGCTCTAGCGAACGTTACTTTGCTCTAAAAGCCATTGATACCATTAATAATCATGAACCTCGCGAAGCCAAAACCAAGGTTTTATTTGATAACTTGACCCCACTTTACCCAGATGAACGCTTTCATATGGAGGTTAAAGGCTCCAAGGACCTTACTGGCCGTGTCATTGACTTGGTTGCACCCATCGGAAAAGGCCAACGTGGGTTACTTGTTGCTCCACCACGGACTGGCAAAACAGTCATGATGCAATCCATTGCTCACTCTATCGAAGCAAATCATCCTGATTCCACCTTAATGGTTTTATTAATTGATGAACGCCCAGAAGAAGTTACCGACATGAAAAGGTCAGTGAAAGGTGAGGTTGTTGCCTCTACTTTTGACGAACCCGCACAACACCATGTCCAAGTAGCTGAAATGGTTATCGAAAAAGCAAAACGTTTAGTCGAACATGGCGAAGATGTGATTGTACTTCTTGACTCTATCACCCGACTCGCTCGCGCCTACAACACAGTATCCCCTTCATCAGGAAAGATTTTATCAGGTGGTGTTGACTCCAATGCTCTGCATCGTCCCAAGCGTTTTTTTGGTGCTGCTCGTAATATCGAAGATGGTGGCAGCTTAACCATTATTGCCACTGCACTTATCGATACAGGAAGCCGTATGGATGAAGTTATTTTTGAAGAATTCAAAGGCACGGGTAATATGGAAATTCACTTGAGTCGGAAACTCATGGATAAACGTGTATTTCCTGCAATTGACATGGCTCCTTCTGGCACGCGTAAAGAAGAGCTTCTATTAGAACAAACAGACATGGCAAAAGTTTGGGTGTTACGTCGCATCTTATCCCCAATGGGAACCGCTGATTCTATGGAGTTTTTACTTGAAAAACTTCGTCAACATCCAACCAACGATGATTTTTTCTTAGGAATGAACCAATAACAAAAAAACACATGCTCCCTAAAAAGCTCATCATTCTTGGTTGTGGCTATATTGGCACAGCCTTTGCACAAGTGGCAAAGGCAAACAATATAGCCATTACTGCGATTGTTCGTGACCAACAACAAGCCGATCGTCTACACTCTCTCAACATTAAAGTGCATATTAACACTTCACCACAAGCCATTGTAGATCTGATTTCACAACACGACGCGCTTCTCGACTCAATCCCCTTAGAAAAAGCAACATCGCATGCAACGCAATGTGATTGGCTACCACACATCAAATCAGCCATTGAACACATGCAATGGGTCGCTTATTTATCATCAAGTAGTGTGTATGGGGATCATCAAGGTGCGTGGGTAAACGAAGAGACAAGCTGTCAACCCACTAGCCCTCGTGGAAAAGAACGCCTTCATGCAGAACAAGCATGGCAAAAAACCTTTGAGAACATACGAATATTTCGCCTATCTGGCATTTATGGCCCAAAACGAAACTTACTAACGCGCCTTAAAACAGGACAATATAAAGCCCTTTGCTGGCCTCACTTTTCAAATCGCATTCACTGTGATGATATTATTGATGCTCTTATGGCATCATTATGCAAAGAACAGCACGCTTCAATCATCAACTTAAGTGATGATCAACCATTATCACACCATGAATACGTATGCGAACTGGCTAAAATAGCACAACTGCCACAACCAACGCTCATCCCAGCAGCAGAAGCTAATCAACATTTTTCAGAGTCTTACCTAGATTTTTTTCGTGATAATAAGAGAATTTGCAATAAGATATTGCATCAAGAACTTCTCCCTAAGTTAACATACTCAAGCTTTAGAGACGCTGTCCCTAAATTATTACTTCAATAAGAAAAGAAACCATTAAGCATCAACATCTATTTGCACCATACCTGATGCAGTGCGCACAGCGTACACTTCAATATCTTCATAAGCAGGTGGTGTAAGAGCCTTTCCACTACGCAAACAAAAATGCGCTCCATGAAACGGGCAGACCCATGCTCCATCTTCAACACAACCTTCATCCATCTGAATATGGTCATGGCTACAACGGTTTTCAATCGCATAGAAACCTGTTTCAAGGTGTAATATTAAAATATCTTCAAAATCAGTTGCGTATAACTTCTTTGCACCGAGAGGAAAATCAACCTCAGCAACCACATCAACCCACATTAAAACATGCCTAATTCAAGCTGAGCGGCATCACTCATCATATGCTTATTCCATTCGGGTTCAAACACAAGTTCAATATCAACTTCTTTGACTTGTGGTAATTGCTTTAATTTATAACGAACATCGTCAACAATAAAAGGCCCCATACCACAACCTGCCGCTGTTAATGTCATAATAATATCAACACCATAGCCACCTTCATCTAAATCCACGACATGAATATCGTAAATTAAACCAAGATCAAAAATATTCACAGGAATTTCAGGGTCAAAACATGTTTTTAATACTGTTGTGACCTGAGCTTCATCCAATGGATCATCTGCACACATATCAGAATGCAGCTCGGGCTGAGCCAACCCCAAGGCTGGAAAATTCTCACCACTCACACTCACCATATTACCATTCACATTTAGAGTCATACTGCCACCCAACTCTTGAACCACCATTGCTTGCGTTCCAGCGGGTAGTTGCACAGGTGTTCCCATTGGAACATGGCTAGCTGGGCAGTCTGCAATCACATGAATAAGATCACCTTTCATTTATTCAGTCCTCGCTGCATCTTGATCACCACTTAATGCTGCTTGCACTGTATGCCAACATAAAATGGCACACTTAATGCGAGAGGGAAATTCACGCACCCCTGCCAATGCTGCAAGCTTTCCTAAGTGTGAAAAATCTTGTTCTTCTGTTATATCTGATGTCACCATCTGTTGAAAACTTTCAAATAAAACTTTGGCTTCATCGACTGTTTTTCCTGTCATTGTCTCTGTCATCAATGATGCAGATGCAATAGAAATGGCACAGCCTGTACCTTTAAAACTGATATCTTGTACTAAGTGATGTTCATTAACTTTCAAGTAAACATGTAATTGATCACCACATAATGGATTGTAACCATCAGCATCATGGCTACAGCTTTCTATTTCCCGAAAATTTCGAGGATGTTTATTATGATCCACAATCACTTGCTGGTATAAATCTTTTAAATCAAAAAACATTAGCTAAACATCTCCTGTGCATAAGCAAGCGCAGCAAACAAACGATCTATTTCTTCTGTTGTGTTATAAAAAGCAAAAGAAGCACGTGTCGTGGCAGCAATATCAAAATATTGCATCACAGGCATCGCGCAGTGATGGCCTGCACGCACAGCAACACCACAACGATCAAGAATTGTTCCTAAATCATGAGGGTGAATATCGGACATGACAAAGGATAAGATACTTGCCTTGTCTTTTGCCTGACCAATGACTTTTAAGCCAGCAACTTGCCGTGCCTTATTCGTTGCGTATGCCAGTAGATCATGTTCATGAGCAGCAATATAATTTAAGCCAATATCATTGAGGTAATCAATAGCCGCACCCCAAGCAATTGCTCCTGCAATATTGGGTGTACCAGCTTCAAATTTATAAGGCGCTTGGCTATACGTGCTACCAGAAAAACTCACCGTGCGAATCATATCGCCACCACCATGCCAAGGTGGCATCTCAGCCAGCAACTCAGCTTTGGCATACAAAGCACCCACACCTGTTGGCCCAAACATCTTATGCGCAGACATCACATAAAAATCGACATCTAAATCAACCACATCCACAGTCATATGCGCAGTAGCCTGTGCGCCATCGACCAACACAGGCACACCTAAAGCATGTGCTTTTTCAATCATTTCTTTGACAGGATTAACGGTTCCCAAGGCATTTGATAAATGCCCAATAGCAAGCAAAGCTGTGTTTTTATTAAGCAATTCAACGAATTTATCTTGAATTAACTCACCGTGTTCATTCATCGGAATAACTTTTAATGTCGCACCCGTTTGTTCACATAACATCTGCCAAGGCACAATATTAGAGTGGTGCTCCATCATACTCACCAATATTTCATCACCAGCTGAAATATTTTTACGCCCATACGTTTGTGCAACTAGGTTAATCGCTTCCGTTGCCCCACGCACAAAGATAATTTCTTTTTCACTGCTAGCATGAATATAAGCACCGATCTTCTGACGTGCAGCTTCATATTTTGCAGTTGCTCGCTCAGAAAGCGTGTGCACACCACGGTGAATATTGGCGTTATCGTATTCATAGTAATGGGTTAAAGCATCAATCACACACTGTGGCTTTTGTGTTGTCGCTGCATTATCTAAATAAACAAGAGGGTAGCCGTGAACCTGCTGATTTAAAACAGGAAAATCTTTCCTAATTGTATCAACATTAAAAGCCATTAACTCATCTCCTGCAACTCAGAAGATAACTCATCACCTGGTAAGATCTGCAATAAACGTTGGCGTGCATGCTCTTGTAACACAGGATCAGTCATGTGATTTAATAACTCTGCAGCAAAGGAAAAGGTTAAAATTTTCTTTGCTTGTTCCTCACTTAAGCCACGCGATCTTAAATAAAACAATTGATTATCATCAATTTGACCCACAGTAGCACCATGAGAACAACTCACATCATCTGCATAAATCTCAAGCTCAGGCTTGGTATCTATTTCAGATTTCTTTGATAATAATAAATTACGATTTTGTTGATGAGCCTCTGTTTTTTGTGCATAAGGATGCACAACGACTTTACCATTAAAGACAGCACGCGAACGATCCATCAAAATACCTTTATAGTATTCATGGCTTTCACAGTTAGGTACACGGTGGTGCACTGTTGTATGATAATCCATATGTTGACGAGACTGTGTTAAATACAAACCATTTAAAGTACAGCTTGCTTCTTCGCCCTGCAATTCCACCACAATATCCGTGCGTGCCATTGCAGCACCCAAACCAATAGCATGGGAAAAAAACTGACTTTTCTCTTGTTGTGTCACAGTCATCAAGTGACGGTATAACGCCTTGTTTTGTAAATACTGTAAACTGTAATGTTGTAAAACAGCATTTCTTCCTAACTTAACATGACTTTGATGATTAACAAAACTACGCACATTTGGCATGCCAATATGCATATCAACCACTTCAGCATGCACACCCTCTGCTAAAACAAGACGACTTTGCGTATAATTACCCACATCTGGAGAAGCACTAATGAAAAGGCAGTGAATCGCTTTTTCCACAGAGGCCGACAAAACCACATCAAGAGCTGCTGTGCATAAAGCAACATTCAAAGCCTCAATGCCATCTCTTAAATGATCGGTGTCTTGAAAAACAGAGGGAACGACTTGAAGACCCACAGGCAAATCATCAGATAATTCAGGCTTAAAAAAACCATCCACAAAAACCAATCTAGTCGCATCACAACTTGGTAAACAAAATTGATTTAAATCAATAGATTTTTTTTGCATTGCCACAGGAAAAACATGACGTTTTAAAACTCTGAAATCTGTATAGCGCCAGTCTTCTTGAGAGGTGTCTGGAATACCCAACGAGCCAAAGGATACTAATGCCTCTTTGCGCCACATATCTTGTTGGCCGTGTTGATCAAAATATTGTTGATATTGTTCTTTCATGCAGCACTAACCCAATCATAACCACGACTTTCCAATTCTTTAGCCAAATCTTTGTCTCCAGATAGCTGGATCTTTCCATCTGCCAAGACATGCACCACATCAGGGATTATATAATCTAATAGACGCTGATAATGCGTGACCATAATCATTGAACGGTCAGGCTGACGCAATTGATTCACACCATGAGCAACTGCTTTCAACGCATCAATATCTAAACCTGAATCGGTTTCATCCAAAATAGCTAAATAGGGTTCTAACATCGCCATTTGAAAAATTTCATTGCGTTTTTTCTCACCACCAGAAAAACCTTCATTTACACCACGGCGCATCAAATCTTTCTTGATCGCAATAATCTCTAGTTTTTCCTTCATCAAGGCCATGAAGTCCATCGCATCGACTTCTGGCTGCTGACGGTGACGGCGAATTGCATTTAAGCTTTCACGTAAAAAATAAGCATTATTGACACCTGGAATTTCAACAGGGTATTGAAAAGCTAAGAAAACCCCTTCGCATGCTTTTTCTTCTGTGGACATGGCCAATAAGTCTTTACCCTTATAGACCACACTTCCTTGGGTAATCTCATAACCAGGCCGACCTGATAAAACATGTGATAATGTGCTTTTACCTGAACCATTTGGTCCCATAATGGCATGCACTTCACCTGCTCGCACATGCATATCAATGCCTTTAAGGATTTTCTTTCCGTCTACTTCGACATGTAAGTTTTTAATTTCTAACATGAGAACCTGCACCTTTTGATATAACTTAAAACCATCATCCAACCGCACCTTCAAGACTAACAGCCAATAGCTTCCCAGCTTCAACTGCAAACTCCATGGGCAATTCAGCAAAGACTTCTTTACAAAATCCATTAACAATCATGGATACAGCGTCTTCTTCTGATAGACCTCGCTGCATACAATAAAACAATTGATCTTCACTAATGCGTGATGTTGTTGCTTCATGCTCCAATGTCGCACTTGCATTTTTCACTTCAATATAAGGAAAAGTATGTGCGCCACATTGATCACCCAAAAGCATCGAGTCACACTGCGTATAATTCCTTGCATTATCAGCACTTGCGGCAATTTTCACTAAACCACGATATGCATTAGACGCATGTCCTGCTGAAATGCCTTTACTTAAAATAGTGCTCCGTGTGTTTTTTCCCAAGTGAATCATTTTTGTACCTGTATCTGCTTGCTGATAATTATTTGTTAGAGCGACTGAGTAAAACTCACCCACTGAATGATCACCACGTAAAATACAACTAGGGTACTTCCATGTAATTGCAGACCCTGTTTCAACTTGCGTCCAAGAAATACGAGCGCGATCACCTAAACAATCACCTCGTTTAGTCACAAAATTATAAATGCCACCCACGCCATTTTCATCACCTGGATACCAGTTTTGCACGGTGGAATATTTAATACTTGCATCATCCAATGCGACCAACTCAACCACCGCAGCATGCAATTGATTTTCATCGCGCATGGGAGCCGTGCAACCTTCAAGGTAACTCACGGTCGAAGCTTCATCAGCAATAATCAATGTTCGTTCAAACTGACCTGTGTTTAACGCATTAATCCGAAAGTAAGTGGAAAGCTCCATTGGGCAGCGAACCCCTTTTGGAATATACACAAAGGATCCATCTGAAAAAACGGCTGAATTTAAGGCTGCAAAGAAGTTATCCGTTGTTGGCACTACTGAACCTAAATATTTTTGAATCAATTCAGGATGTGTTTGCACAGCCTCTGAAAAAGGACAAAACACAACACCTACTTTAGAAAGCTTATCCTTAAATGTTGTGGCCACTGAAACAGAGTCAAATACGGCATCAACAGCGACCCCAGCCAAAGCAGCTCTTTCATGCAGTGGTATACCTAGTTTTTCATAGGTTTCTAATAACTTAGGATCAACTTCATCCAAACTTTTAGGCCCATCCTTATTGGACTTTGGTGCCGAGTAATAAGAAATACTATCGTAGGGGATAGGTTCAATATTTAATTTTGCCCAATCAGGCTCAGCCATAGCCAGCCAATGCTTGTATGCCTTTAAACGCCACTTTAATAAAAACTCAGGCTCATTTTTCTTTTGTGAAATAACACGAATCACATCCTCATTTAAACCTGGAGGGATAGTATCCGTATCAATTTCAGTGACAAAACCATGTTCATATTCTTTTTGAACAAACTGATCAATCTCTGAACTCATGTTTTCTTTCCTGTGGGAGCTTGTTCAATATGCATATTTAAACGCAAATCATCTTTTGCCATATCGGCTAAAGAGACATCTTTTAATGCATTGTGTACAGCTTGATTAATGCGTTGCCAATTACTCTGTACCTGACATACTTTTAACTGCTCACACTGACTACTTGCCAGACTGCATTCAGTTAATGCGATAGGTCCTTCGAGCGACTGAATCACATCTTGCACGCTAATATTAGCAGCACTTCGTGCTAATTTATAGCCACCATGCATACCACGAACAGACTCAACAACTTTTGTTTGTGTTAGTTTTTTTAGAAGCTTACTCACTGTTGGTAAAGGCAAGTGCAAATCTTGAGCTATATCAGAAGCTTTATATAAACGGTGCTCTTTATCTGCCATATAACTCATCAGCATCACACCATAATCTGCTAGTTTTGTAATTCGAAGCATCACCCATCCAATAAAGTGGACGAATATAGTACCATATTCAATGTGACGCAACTATTCAATGAGAATTGAGAAGCCCATTTAAGCAATAAAACCCTTTAAAGAAAGGTAATATCATCCCAGATATGGCTTGGTGATCCACTGTGATCACGGAATAAAAAAGTTTTTTCATCGGGAACAACCCGTGTTGCGCGTCCATACACATCATTTTGCATCGATGTTGCATGTAAATCGACAGCAACCATCACGCCATCATCCATCACAACATCAATAATTTTATACGCTTTATTTAAATACCGAATGTGTTGACCAATCATTTGATGCATCTTTTCAGTATTATTCACCATTTCTTGTATGGCTACAGGAATCACAGTCTCACTCTTCAAACTGCTTTTTTAAACCTTGTAAGTATTGTTCTTCTCTTGTACCTAAACCACCTAAGGAAGCATCGGGGTCTTTACCTAAATCGATCACCAACTTTCTCGCATAGGCGCGTTTTTCTTTTTCATCCATCATTTTCCAGTCAGTGACATCTATTTTGCCATCAGTATTTTTATCAAATGGATCTACTGGCTGCTTTGTTTCTTCAGCCACGATTTCTGTCGGTTTTTCCGCCTCAGTTTTTTCGGCTGCATTCACCAAAGTCATGCCAGAAAAAATTATAAATAAAATACTGATTAGACGCCACTGCTGTTTCATAGTTTAATACCTATAATGTTCAGGCTTATAAGGTCCATCTTTAGACATGCCAAGATAGTCCGCCTGTTCCTTTGTTAGTTTTGTAAGATTGGCACCAATTTTTGCCAAATGTAAACGTGCAACTTTTTCGTCTAGTTCTTTTGGTAAAACATAAACTTTATTCTCATACTGATCGCAGTTCTTCCACAGTTCCAACTGTGCCAAGACTTGATTTGTAAAAGATGCAGACATCACAAAGCTTGGGTGACCAGTCGCACAACCTAGGTTTACCAGACGACCTTCAGCAAGTACTGTTAAACGTTTGCCATCAGGAAAGATAACATGATCCACTTGTGGTTTAATATTCTCCCACTCATATTGACGAAGGGAAGCAATCGCAATTTCAGAGTCAAAGTGTCCGATATTGCAAACAATTGCTTCATTTTTCATCGCAACCATATGATCATGGTTAATCACATCTATATTGCCTGTTGTGGTCACAAAGATGTCCCCAAGGGCAGCAACTTGATCCATTTCAACCACACGATAACCTTCCATAGATGCTTGTAAAGCGCAAATTGGATCAATTTCAGTTACCCAAACGGTGGCACCCATGCCCTTAAATGCTTGAGCGCAGCCTTTACCAACATCACCATAACCCAAAACAATCGCAATTTTACCCGCAATCATGACATCTGTTGCACGCTTGATGCCATCTAACAAAGATTCACGGCAACCATAAAGGTTATCAAATTTTGATTTTGTCACTGAATCATTCACATTAATGGCTGGTACTAATAACGTACCTTGCTTCACCATATCATATAAACGATGTACACCTGTTGTGGTTTCTTCTGACAAACCGCGTACATCTTTAAGTAATTCTGGGTATTTTTCATGCATCATGATGGTCAAATCACCACCATCATCCAAAATTAAGTTTGGAGTCCAGCCATTTGGACCATGAATAGTTTGTTCAATACACCACACAAATTCTTCTTCAGTTTCGCCTTTCCAAGCAAAAACAGGAATATCTTGTGCTGCAATAGCAGATGCTGCGTGATCTTGTGTTGAAAAAATATTACAAGATGACCAACGTACTTCTGCGCCTAGATCAATCAATGTTTCAATCAAAACAGCTGTTTGAATGGTCATATGCAGACAACCTGCAATACGTGCACCCTTCAAAGGAGACTGCCCTGCAAATTCTTCACGCAATGCCATTAAACCAGGCATTTCAACTTCAGCAATTTTAACTTCTTTGGCACCCCAAGGTGCTAATGAAAGGTCTGCAACCTTATAATCGTGTGCTTGTTCTACGGAACTCATGAATACTCCTACGTTCTTCTATTATTTTTTTAAAAAATATTTTTACAAACCTGCTGCGGTTCTTAACTCTGCAGCTTTATCCGTTGCTTCCCATGTAAAATCAGGAAGTTCACGACCAAAATGGCCGTAAGCAGATGTCTTGCTATAAATAGGGCGCAACAAATCTAATGCATGAACAATGCCCTTCGGACGCAAATCAAACACATCAGAGACTAACTGAGCCAAACGATCTTCTTCTATTTTTCCTGTACCAAAAGTATTCACCATAATGGACAAGGGATGAGCCACACCAATGGCATAAGCCACCTGGATTTCACAACGATTCGCCAAACCCGCTGCCACAATATTTTTTGCCACATAACGCATCATATAAGAGGCTGAACGATCCACTTTGCTTGGATCTTTACCTGAAAAAGCACCACCACCATGATGACCAAAACCACCATAAGTATCGACAATGATTTTACGCCCAGTCAAACCACAGTCACCCACAGGGCCACCAATTACAAAGCGGCCTGTTGGGTTAATAAAGTATTGCGTATCTTTATGCAGTAAGCCTGTTGGATCTAAAACAGGCTTAATGATCTCATCCATCACAGCTTCAGATAAATCTTTGTGACCAACATCAGGGTCATGCTGTGTGGAAAGAACCACGGTATCAATTGCAATAGGCTTGTTATTTTCATAACGCACAGTGACCTGTGTTTTAGCGTCAGGACGTAAAAAGTTTAATTGACCTAATTTACGCACTTGCGCTTGCTGCTCGGCCAAACGGTGCGATAAATAAATAGGGCTTGGCATCAAGGTTTCGGTTTCATCACTGGCATAACCAAACATTAAACCTTGGTCACCTGCTCCTTGGTCTAAATCAAGACCTTCACCTTCGTTGACACCGACAGCAATATCTTTGGACTGCTTATCCAAACTCACCATCACCGCACAAGATTCCCAGTCAAAACCCATGTCTGAAGAGTTATAACCGATGTCTTTAATGGCTTCACGAACCACATCCGCATACTCAACCACGGCAGAAGTGGTAATTTCCCCTGCAATCACGGCCATACCCGTGGTGACCATGGTTTCACAAGCCACACGCGCCGAAGGATCTTGCTCAAGGATGGCATCCAAAATACTATCTGAAATACGATCAGCCACCTTATCAGGGTGCCCTTCACTCACAGATTCACTGGTAAATACAAAATTTTTGCTCATATCACTCATTCCTTGTCATATACATTTAAAAAAACGTCTGATTCCCACATAAAATAAAAACAAAGCCAGAACCATCGCCCACCAAGGTTGTTCGGTCAGAAACACAAAATTTAACAAAGCCCCGCCCGCACTACAAAGAATCACATCAGGAAACAAGTCTAAACGCGTTTGCTTCAACTCAGACTTATTCGCTGTTTGTTCGATCCATTTTGGAATTTCGAGCCAAGCTTGCAAGTACTTTTCTGTCTGTCGCCACTTTTGTTTTACTTTTCCTTTTGGCCCCATGTGGTTCGTTACAAATGTTAACATTAATGGGCGCGCAATATCCCAAATATTCATTTCTGGTTCAAGCTCTCGACCCACACCTTCAAGAATGACCATCGTTTTTTGCAATAACAATAGTTCCATGCGTGTTTCCATTTGAAAACGCTCGGTTACAGAGAATAAACTTATTAATAGATAGGCCAAAGAGACCTGAGCCAAAGGACGGTTAAAAATAGGCTCACAAACTTCACGCATGGCATCTTCAAATTCAGACATACAAGTATCATATGGTACATAACCTGCCTCTAAATGAACCTCCGCAGCACGTCGGTAATCGCGTTGTAAAAAAGCTGACATCATCTGTGCAAGATAAAGACGTGTGTCAATATCCATATGGCCAACAATGCCAAAATCCACTAACTTTAACTGGCCTTCTTTGGTGACAAATATATTCCCTGGGTGCAAATCAGCATGAAAGTAACCATCCAAAAAAACCATATGAAAAAAAACATGCGTTAAGTTCTCACATAAACGCTTTGGGCAATGTCCTTGCTCAATCAAAAGATCTCGCTCATCGATGGGTGTACCGTGTATCCATTCTGTGGTTAAAACTTTTTCTGTGCTACAGTCCCACAAGACTTCAGGTACACCAACATAATCTAAATCTTTTAAGTTTGTTTCAAAGCGTGAAGCACGCGCAGCCTCAGCCCGTAAATTTAATTCACTCTGAATACTTTTAGAAAACTCGGCCACAACCTTCGGCATTTTTAAACGACGATAATGGGGAAAGAAACGATCAAAAATAATAGAAAACCACGCCAATAAGGCTAAATCTGCTTCGATGGTTTTCTCAATTTTTGGACGACGTATCTTTACGGCAACTTCTTGACCATCAGCAAGCTTTGCCCAATGCACCTGAGCAATGGATGCAGCAGCGATTGGCTCTGGGTTAAAAACAACAAAAACACCATCCTCACCCAAAGGCTTTTTAAAATTTTTATGCAAGACCTCTTGAATATATTTTTCAGATTCAGCAGGAACATTATCTTGTAATTTTTTTAATTCCACCATGGTGTCAACCGAAAAGAAATCAACTCGGGTAGAAAGCATTTGTCCAAACTTAATATAGGTTGGGCCTAATGCTTCAATAATAAGACGAAGTTGCTGCGAGCCTTGTGCAGGAATCGGGCGTAAAAAAAAGACGCGCCTTAAAAAATTATAAACTATGAGCACTCTGAAAAAAGAAGAAATCATCGCGGTTCCATACACAAGCAACACCTGCATAATCACCAACAATCGTAACATGCAACGAAAGCGAGTATGTAGTTTCATGTTTTTAGACTTTTTAACTGACGCTGAGCACGTTGAACACGTTTTGTTAACTGTTGTTTTTGCCGCTCTAACTCTTCTATGCCTGCCACCCATGCTTCAAAGTGTTGATGGTTGGGCGTTCCTTGTTGCAATAATTTCTGTTGAACCCATGTTTTCAACTGCTGCTGACATTGCTGATCTTTTTCTATCAAGCCATATGCAGCCAAACGAACACGTTTGGCAAAACGATAGCCAAAAGCATGTTTGAGTGAATCAAACCAATTCATATCCATTTTTTCAAACAATGCTTTAAACTGCAACATCGCATGAGAATCGCCTGAAAGTTTAAGAACCTTTTGCAACACAAGTTCATCGGCATCTTCGCCATTAAAACACAAGCGCGCAAATCCCGTTGTATTGGCTTCAAGTGTCACATCCACATGACTATCATGCGTTGGATGAACCCATGCTTTTTGTTGTTTAAAGCCTAAAAAGAAAACTTCATTAACATCAGATACTTTCACTTCAATCACAACCCCATCCAAAGCAGATAAGGTATCACCCAAAACATTTGAACGTGTTAACAACAAATCCAATGCTGTATTTAAAACAATGCATTGCACAGAGAGAGGTATAAGCCGTATTGGTAAAAACATGACGCTCAAATCTTATAACCTCGATGTAGGGCAACGATGCCACCCGACATATTTTGATAGCGCACCATATCAAAGCCTGCCCATTGAATTAATTTAGAAAAACGTTTTTGATTTGGAAAGCGTCGAATAGATTCAACTAAATATTGATACGAATCACGGTCATTAACCAACTGCTCACCTAACCAAGGAATCACTTGATAAGAATAAGCATCATAAACCACATCTAACATAGGCAAATCAGGGTGGGAGAATTCCAAACAAATAAACTGACCACCAGGTTTTAAGACGCGGTAAAATTCACTCAAACCTCTTTCAATATCCACAAAATTGCGAATACCAAACGAAATACTCACAACATTGAAGCTGTTGTCTGCAAAAGGCAAACGACTACCATCCGCTTGCACAGCACACATCTGTTGAAACAATATACCATGATCCAATACCCGTTGCGCACCCTCATGCAGCATTGCAGCGTTCAAATCACTAAACACAACTTGACCTGATGCACCAACTTTTTTAAACAACCCTAAGGAAATATCAGCAGAACCAGCAGCAACATCTAAAACGGTATCACCATGCCTTGCCTGGCATTTGGATAACATGGTTTTCTTCCACAAACGATGTACCCCAAGGCTCATCGCATCATTCATTAAATCGTATTTCTCGGCAACAGAGGAAAAAACACCCATGACAAGCTTCTTTTTTTCATGAGAGCTAACGGATTGCATACCGAAGTGAGTATTTTTTTGCATGGCCAAATCGTAGCACCCAAGAGCATGTTTTTCCAAACAATTAAGTGTATTTTCCTTAAAATTATCAATAGCTAAAAAATCTCACAACCACAATACCTAGTGGTTAGATATCAGTTGACACCCCAGATATAGATTCTAGGTTGCCGACCGCTCTTTTTAAAAGAAACAGACTCAACTACTTAAGGAGTTACTATGACGGCCATCTCTGACAAAGAAATCATGCAACAATTCAATGAAAATATTGAGTTGCAAAGTGCCTCCCTAGATATTTGGGATAAAAAATACCGATTAAAAGATCAACAAGGTCACCCAATTGATCAAGATATCCAAGGAACTTGGCAGCGCGTTGCGACAGCGCTTGCAGAAATTGAAGCACCAAGCAAACGTGAGTTCTGGAAAAAAAGATTCACATGGGCATTGCAACATGGTGCCATTCCCGCAGGACGTATTATGTCAAATGCGGGTGCCCAAGCTTACAAACCCGCCACATCAACCATCAACTGCACCGTATCAGGTGATGTCCCTGACTCGATGGATGGTATTTTAAGCAAAGTACATGAAGCTGGCCTAACACTAAAAGCTGGTTGCGGCATTGGTTACTGTTTTTCAACATTACGACCAAAAGGTGCTTATGTCTCGGGGGCAGGAGCCTACACCTCAGGCCCTATGTCTTTTATGGATATTTACGACAAAATGTGCTTTACAGTTTCCAGCGCAGGCGGACGACGTGGCGCGCAAATGGCTACTTTTGACATTTCTCATCCAGACATTTTCGATTTTATTCGTGCGAAACGTGAAGATGGTCGCTTACGTCAATTCAACTTATCTTGCCTAATCACCAAAGATTTCATGGACGCTGTGGAAAATGATCTTGAATGGGATTTGTTTTTTCCTGCTAACAACTATGAAATGAAAGACAACAACATACGTATTATTTACCAAGCCTTTTATCAAGTAGAGGATAATTATATTGTAAATGATGCTGGCGATGTTGCATGTCGTGTTTATCGCACCGTGAAAGCACGTCGTTTGTGGGATAGCATCATGGCTTCTACTTATGATTATGCTGAGCCTGGTTTCATCTTGATTGATCGCGTCAATGAAATGAATAACAACTGGTTTTGTGAAGATATTCGTGCCACTAACCCTTGTGGAGAACAACCTTTACCTCCCTACGGCGCATGCCTTCTAGGATCTATTAATTTAACCAAGTGCGTTAAAAAAGCATTTAGCAATGAAGCTTATTTTGATTGGGATCAATTCAGAGAGATTGTCACTGTCTTTACTCGCATGCTTGATAATGTCATCGAAATTAATGGCCTTCCTCTCCCAGAGCAACGTGAAGAAATTGAAAGAAAACGTCGTCATGGTATGGGGTTCTTAGGATTAGGTTCAGCTCTGAGTATGCTTCAGCTTCGCTATGGTGAAAAAGAATCATTAGCCTTCGCTGAAAAGGTTAGCTATGAAATGGCCAAAGCTGGTTTTGCCTCTGGTTTAGAACTTGCAAAAGAAAAAGGTGCTGCACCTATTATGGAGGAAAGTTTTAGTATTACAGCCCATATGCTCAAGATGCGCCCTGAAATGAAAACAGATGGCTGCAATGTCGGTGATCAAGCTCAAGGAAAGGTTTTATGGGCTAAATACTCTCGCTATATGCAACAGTTTCAAAACAGTGGTAAAGAAGACCTGCAAATGTTGAAAGACTTAGAGGAATATGGCTGTCGCTTCACACACCATAGTTCAATTGCACCCACAGGTACGATTTCCCTTAGCCTCGCGAACAATGTTAGCAATGGCATTGAACCTAGTTTCGCTCACCATTACTCACGTAATATTATTCGTTCAGGTAAAAAGAGCAAAGAGAAAGTAAATGTTTATTCATATGAACTATTGGCCTATCGCCAATGGATCAATGATCAAGCCATGCCTTATGCAGAAGACGCATCACAACAGTTACCAGATTACTTCATCTCTGCGGATGATGTGACTCCTCAACAGCATGTTGATGTACAAGCAGCGGCACAAATATGGATTGACTCTTCAATTTCAAAAACAGCCAACGTCCCGACTGATTTTGATTATGATGCTTTTAAAAACATCTATACTTATGCCTATAAGAAAAACCTGAAAGGATGTACGACCTTCAGATTTAACCCAGAGGTCTTCCAAGGTGTCTTGGTTAAAGAAAAAGACCTTGAAAACACAACATATCGCTTTACCTTAGAAGATGGCAGTCAAGTTGAAGTCAAAGGTAATGAGACGATTGATTATGATGGCGAAAGTCATACTGCAGCAAATTTATTCGATGCCTTAAAAGAAGGCTACTACGGCAAATTCTAGGAAAAGACATGGCTACGAAAATAAATAAAAAAATCACAGCTTATGAAATTGTGACCAAAAAAGATAACGAAAAACCAAAGAAAAAACACGTTGAACCACTTCTTGAACGTGATGAAATTCTTTCTGGTTACACCTATAAAATAAAAACACCGTTATCTGAGCATGCGTTATATATCACGATCAATGATATTGTCGTTAATCAAGGTCATGATGATGAACATAGGCAACCTTTTGAAATCTTTATTGTTTCAAAAAACATGGAACATTTTGCATGGATTGTTGCACTAACACGGGTTATTTCAGCCGTCTTTCGCAAGGGGGGAGATGTCACCTTCTTGGTGGAAGAATTAAAGGGTGTGTTTGATCCACGCGGTGGCTATTATAAAAAAGGTGGGAAATACATGCCTTCGCTCGTGGCTGAAATTGGAGAAGTCATTGCCCAGCACCTTATCACTATTGGCATGATGGAAGGTCAGTTAGGTAGTGCTGAGTTAGAAACAAAGCGTCAAAGTATCAAAGAAAAAATGGGCAACAAAGCACTTCATAATGCTGATATTTGTCCTAAATGTTCTGCTAAAACCTTTGTCAGAATGGATAACTGTGCCACTTGTTTAGAATGTGGTTATAGCAAGTGCGGTTAATCTAAAATATCTAAAGACATCAACGCCAACTAAATCGCTGGCGTTGATGTTTTCAGAATAAAAACTACTTCACTGAAGTTTGAAAAATATCTAATACCTGCTCATAAGACTCAGCAGACATCAAAGCAGTACGAACATCCACATTTTGCAATAACCTTGCCAGAGCAGCCAATAACTCAAGATGCTTACGCTCTTCATCACTAGGGACCAAGAGCAAAACAACCAAATGTACTGGTGCACCATCAATAGCATCAAAATGAATACCCTCAATGTGACGAGCCACGACAATTAAAGGTTCTTCGAGTGCTTCCATTCGACCATGTGGAATAGCCACACCATGCCCAATACCAGTACTTCCCAAGCGTTCGCGAGCCATCACAATATCAAGAGCTTGATCAATATCAATGGTAAGCACCGATGACAACATCTTAGCCACCAGTGCTTTTTTGCTACCTGAGTTAATATTTAGCAATACATGTTCAGGTGCAATGTTGATATTCATGCTTCAGGTTCAATCCAGCCTAATTGTTCATTGTCTTTGCGATACAACACATTCAAACGATCTGTATCTTGGTTCATAAACATCATAACCTGTTGCTTTGAACCCAGCTCAAACTGCATCACAGCTTCATCAATAGACATAGGCTTAGCATAATGATGCTCATGATGTACGACCTCATGCTCATGCTCTTCATCTAACTCTTCTACTGCCATTGCTGTATCAAGTACGCGATGAGATACTTTAATATCATTACTTAAAGAGCGTTTTTTCTGACTACCATGCTTCTGCATTTTAGCTCTGTATTTTTTAAGCTGTCTACTTAGCTTATCCACAACGCCATCAATTGAAGCATACATATCATCGGTCTCATGACTACCGTGAATACTGATACCATTTGCCTGAATCGTGACTTCAACTTCTTGTCTAAATTTCTCAACAGATAAAACCACATGCACATCAACCACATGATCAAGAAAATGTTTTAGGTGCTGTAGCTTTTCATCAACATAGGTTTTTAACGATTCTGTGAGTTCAACATGACGTCCTGTGATAGATACATGCATTATTGTTACCTCCGGTATATTCAAGGAGACTTACTGTCTCCGCTTTGTGCTGGTCGGTATCCCCAGCGACTCTCTGTATTTCGCCACTGTGCGGCGCGCAATTTCAATCCCCTCAGACTTTAATTGCAATGTAATTTTTTGATCTGATATGGGTTTAGCATTATTTTCCACAGAAATCAATGCTTTAATTCGTTGTTTTACGCAATGAATAGAAATATTTTCGCCACCTAAAGTACCTAAACCACTAGAAAAAAAACATTTAAGATGAATCAAGCCAAGTGGTGTTTGTGCATACTTTTGACTCACAACACGAGAAATAGTGGACTCATGAAGACCGACTTCTTGTGCAACATAAGCCATCGTCAGTGGTTTTAAGGCCATCACACCATTCAGAATAAAATCTTTTTGATAGTGGGCTAGAAAAGATCCCAGCTTAAACATTGTTTGTCGCCTTTGACTTAAAGCATGAATCAAAGAACGTGCATTATTCCACGCATGATTCATAAATTCTTTTTCGTCACCTTTCCACACATGTTGCTGCCAACGATGATTTAAAATAAGGCTCTTACCCACGGGATCAGGGACATCAACCTCAACCTCACCATTTTTTAAAACAGAAAAATATATATCTGCCTTCACATACACATCATCTTCTG
Organism: Mariprofundaceae bacterium; assembly: GCA_030950585.1. Taxonomy (GTDB): domain Bacteria; phylum Pseudomonadota; class Zetaproteobacteria; order Mariprofundales; family Mariprofundaceae; genus JAUZRG01. The sequence goes on from JAUZRG010000091.1 coordinate 20,639, forward strand.
CATACAACCCACCCGCTGGTGAAGGTTGTAAGCGCCGTATGCGAGACCGTAACTGTTGAATTTGCGTTAAAGAGTAGCCACTTTCTTTGGCAAGAGTATGATCCTCTTCAGTCAAAAAAGTGACATGATGCTGCAAACACGCTTTAACCATACGATCAATGGGCGTGTCGTCTAATTGCAATAATAAATATTCTTTTAAATCACGAGAACCCACGCCGACAGGCTCTAATTGCTGCACAATATCGACAAGAACAGATTCAACATGCTTTGCTGTGCAGGCAAGCTGATGTGCTAAAAAGTCTATAGCCTCATGCAGGTAGCCATTGCTTTCTAAGGCATCAATAATCACGATAGCAATATCGCGTTCAACTTGTGAGACCTGCATACAGTTCACTTGTTTTTTTAATACCGCATTCAATGATTCTTGCGCACTTAATTGTGATTCAAGGTCATGCGAAATCCTTGAGGAAGCACCACCTATATCATCTGAAAAAAGAGTTTTTTCTTCACTTGATCCAGGAATCTCAAGATGTTCTCTATATTCTTCATCTCTTTCCAAGCAAGGGTTCTCTAATAAAGATTCACTCACGAAGGTTTCAAGAAGAATATGATCCATGCTCAGCAGCTTTAAGCTTTGCTGAAAACTTTGCCCTAAATACAGCTTTTGTTTTTGCTGATAAGATAAGCTTAATGCCATTGTGGCCTACGGAAAAAAAAAGGATGATCCCACATATTCAATAAACTAACAGGACAAAGCTTTCAAACAACACTTTTTATCTTCCTACCGTCAACAATAACCTCTTTAATGTAGCAGTTTAGCTAACTCACCAGACTCGTTCAATTCAGTGATAATATCACAACCACCCACAAATTCCTGACCAATATAAAGCTGTGGAATAGTTGGCCAATCAGAATAGACTTTGATTCCTTCGCGAATACTGGGGTCAAGCAATACATTTACATGCCCATACTCAACATTTAACTGACTTAGAATAGACGACACGCGTTGCGAAAAACCACACTGTGGAAATTGCGGTGTACCTTTCATAAATAAAACGACTTGATTCTCTTTAATAAGCGTATCAATTTTTTTTAAAACTTCATTTTCAGACATTTGTATTTTCCCTTTCTTTCCATTGCTGTGGTGTCATGGTGGTTAATGCCAAAGCATGAATCTCTTGATGCATCCATGACCCAAGAGCTGCATAAACAGCTTGATGTGCGCGAACTTTTGGTTTTTTTTCAAAAAAAGCAGAGACAACCACAGCCTCAAAGTGATCATCACCAGCATAACAACATACATCTACGCTAGCGTCTGGAATTTTTTCAAGAATACGCAAACGAATCTCTTCAACACTGGGTTGACTCATGATAATTTCCTCTCATTTCACCATCAATAATGATGATATACACGTTATTAACCTGCATAAGCAGCTAAGACTTGAGCATCAAACACAGGCCCATCGACACAAACACGTCGATAATATTCTTTTCCATTTTCAACTGTCTTCACAACACAACCCGCACAACCACCAATACCACAAGCCATGTGTGCTTCCAAAGAGAGTTGCGTGGGTAATTGCCACTTCTGACCTAACTTCGCGACAGCATGCAGCATCACCTCAGGCCCACAAGCCAACAAAACACAATCTTCCGTTGTACCTAAAGCTGATAAATACTGATCTGCTAATTCCGTCACAAAACCATTAAAACAACCAAAATACTCTTGTTGCGAAGCAAGTCGTGATGGCACCTTCCAATTTTCAAGGACATCTAAACCCATCATGGCTGTGCTGGGAATCCCCGGTAAAATCACTGTTGAAGGTCTTATCTTAAAGGGAAAGGGCACTTCTGAGCCTGCAAAACAAACCATACGTGCGCTAGCCTTTAAATGCTGGGCAACGGCCAGCATTGGCGGGATACCCACACCACCGCCAATTAAAATATAACGCTTACTGGTATCCAATAAATCAAACGGCTTGCCAATAGGTCCTAATAAAGACAACGACTCACCTTGCTGACGTTTGGCCAGTAAAGCTGTTCCTTGGCCAATTTTTTTAATTAAAATATCAAGGCGACCTTTTTCTGGATCACAAAACATAATTGATATAGGACGGCGCATCGCTCGTTCTGGCGACACTTGAATATGCACAAACTGGCCAGCCTTTGCTTGTGCAGCAATCACAGGAGCATGTAAACGCATGATAAATTGATCACCCTCATGGTGACTAATGGCTAGAAGCTTTGCATCTTCAACATGAATATTATTGCTCATGACGACACTTCTTTTTGATAAACAACTTCACCGCCCAATAAGGTATAATGCACCGTACCGCGCATGATTTTACCATCCCAAGGGGTATTTTTACTCTTGGAGCGTAATTTCTTAGAATCTAGCATCCAATCTTCGCTTGGGTTAAAAATCACAATATCGGCTTTTTTACCTAGACCCAAAGTTCCGACATCAAGCCCAAGTAACTTGGCTGGATTAGAGGTCAACTTGGCCACCACTTCTGACATACTTAAGTGCCCTTGATGTACCAGCTCCAAAGAAACAGGCAATAAGGTCTCAAGCCCAACAATACCAAAAGCCGCACAATCAAGGGTGCAACACTTATCATCTTCGTGATGAGGTGCATGGTCTGAAGCAATCACAGCAATACTACCGTCACGTAAACCTTTAACAACAGCCATACGGTCTGCTTCTGTGCGTAATGGTGGGTTCATTTTGGCATTTGTATTAAAGTTAAGTAGTTCAAGCTCTGTTAAGGCAAAATGATGAGGAGCAGCCTCAGCCGAAACAGATAAGCCTTTTTCTTGTGCATGACGAACCATTTCAATCGAACGGGCAGAAGAGATATGCGCCACATGATACCGTCCACCCGTTAACTCGGTGAGCATAATATCGCGTGCAACCATGCAATCCTCACCCTCATTGGGCATGCCTTTGAGGCCAAGCATACTAGAAACAATGCCTTCATTGATGGCACCATCTTTTGTCAGTTCAAACTCTTCAGCATGCTGAATGATCAGATAACCGAAGCTAGAAGCATATTCTAAGGCTTTACGCATCGTTCCTGCATGCCAAATAGGTAAACCGTCATCAGAAAAAGCCACCGCACCCGCTTTAGAAAGATCACGCATCTCCGTGATTTCTTTGCCCTTAAGTTGACGACTCACGGCACCGATAGGAAAGATCCGACACAAACCAACTTCTTTTGCACGATTCAAAATTTGATGCACAACCCCAGCATGATCCAAACAAGGTGTGGTGTTTGGCATACAACACATCGATGTTACACCCCCTGCAACCGCAGACTTAGATGCAGACTCAATATCTTCTTTCCACTCTTCACCGGGTTCACGCAAATGCACATGCATATCAATGAGACCAGGACAAACCACGCAATGAGTCGCATTAATTTCTTGATCAGCGACTTCTTCAATATGACCCATATGAGAAATATGGCCATTTTCAATCCACACATCACAAATCACATCGATATGATTTTCAGGATCAATCACACGCCCTTGACGAATACATAAAGTTGTCATGCTTATAATGCCTCCAAACCACATAATGTGCTCAGAATAGCCATTCTCATCGCAACACCATTTTCCACCTGATTCAATACCTGACTCTGTGCATGATTGGCAACATCAGACGTAATTTCAACGCCTCTATTCATCGGACCAGGGTGTAATATAAGTGCATCTGAAGCCAATTTAAAACGTGCCATATTTAAGCCGTAAGCTTCGTGATATTCTCGAATAGAAGGAAATGAGCAATTTGTTTTTAAACGTTCATTTTGAATACGCAGCATGTAGATACAATCACTACCAACAATCGCATCTTCAAAACGATGAAAAACATCACAACCCATTTTTTCAATATGCAGCGGCAATAATGTTTTAGGTGCCACAACACGCACACTATAACCCATGATTTTAGCTGCTAACAAATGAGATCTCGCCACGCGGGAGTGTTTAATATCACCCACAATGGTGATGACCTTTCCTTTCACATCACCCCATGCATTCTTCAATGTTAATAAATCTGTTAAGACTTGCGTAGGATGTTCATGCGCACCATCACCACCGTTCACAATGGATGTCCCTTGCGTATGTTTTGCCAAAAAGTGACAAGAGCCAGAATCGCCATGACGAACAACCACCACATGAGGTCGCATCGCAGCCAAGGTTTGTCCCGTATCCATTAAGGTTTCGCCTTTTTGCACCGCAGACATAGAAGCTGAAATATTAATCACATCGGCTGAAAGGCGTTTACCTGCAATTTCAAAGCTACTACGTGTACGTGTCGAGTTTTCAAAAAAAAGATTAATCACCGTTTTGCCACGCATCGTGGATGCTTTGCGTATATCGTCACGAGATAAGTCCAGAAAAGGTTGACTAAAATCAATCAATGCATTGATTTGTGCTCGTGTTAAATCTGTAATGGACAAGAGGTGTTGGGGGAAAGGTTTCATAAAGCCTCTTCTTTTGCTTTTAAATATACCGACAAGAAGTCCTCCAAGATAATAGCTGCTGCGGTTTGATCAAGACGAGCTCTCGTCTTTTTTTCGTTCAAACCCATACTATGTAAGCGTTTCCTTGCAGCCCAGCTACTGAGCCTCTCATCATGAAAGTAGACGGGTAAACCGCTAAACAATTCAACCTGAGCACCAGCATCTCGACAATCTTTCGCCTGAACACCTTCTGTTCCATCCATGTTTTTTGGTAGGCCAACCACAATACCCACACAAGCATATTCATCAATATGCTTTTTCATTTGCTTCAGCCAACCTGCATCTTGACGAAACAAGCAAGCAATGCCGTTACAGCTTAAGCCTCGACGATCAGATACAGCCACGCCGACACGTTTTAAGCCGACATCCAAGGCTAATAATGGTAATTTAAAAGTTAAGTAAGATTTGTTCATCATGAAATCCGAGTTTTATTAATGTCTCTGTGCAGGCATCCACCATTGCATTCATACCTGTAATACATACCACAGTATTATCCGCAACAGGACGGTCTTTACGCAAACTATCTTGCACAAAACCGATGGGGCCACTCCAATATTCTGAGCCTTCTGTGACACTGACATGGACTTGAATATCATCTTGCGCGAGTGTCTCTAACTCATCGGTTAAGATAATATGCATCGGAGTCAAAAATCCTGCATAGATGGCAACATGCCCATAAGCATCGCGATTTTTTGCAACACTACGCCACACACTACGCAAAGGTGCAACACCCGTACCGACACCTAATAACAATAGATTTTTCGGTTGAGAAGCGCGCACATCAAAGCCCTTACCCATTGGACCATCAATATCAACAGCCGCACCTGGTTGTAAGCCAACCAAATGCGCAGATATGCCTGCTGATTCTTTAATCACAAAACTATAAATATCAGCATCTTCAGGCTCCGAAGCAATCGCAAAATAACTTGCACTCACATCTTTTTTTCCTGGTAGACCCATGCGAACAAATTGACCAGAACGAAAGACTTTCAATCGTTCACCCGGCATAGCCTCAAGATCTAATTGTATAATTTTATCACTACATTCTAGCGGTGTTAGGCAACGATTCCTTTTCACACGCATTTGATACGACATAAGCTGCTGCACACCAACGACCCCACGTAAAAGCTGGCGTATTGCAACGAAGCCAAGCTCAATATGCAAGTGCTTTAGCATGCAACAAGCCTATATGTTGATACAATTTTCTACTTTAAGATCAAAATATTTATCAATCTTGATAGCTCTAAGCTTTACTTTTAACAGCCATAAAAAGCATGATACGCAACCAATTATTAAAGAAAAGGGCAAAATACCATGCAAGAATTCACACTATTGCAACTAAAAATACCGACATCTCAAACAAGCGAAGAAGACTTTCAACTATTGGCTCTAAAGTCACAAGGTGATGCGATTGAAACAGATCTTGACCGCAATGAAACCTACTATTTAGCATGGTTTTCTGTTGATCAGGCTCACCAACTTGCAGCTCTAAAAACATCATTAGAAATTCAAGCGGCTCTTTTAGGCATTGCACCTGAGCATGTTCAAGCACAACCACTACGCGATGACTGGGAAACAGCATGGCAGGAATCATGGCACGCACAGGCTATTGGCCAAAACTTTTGCGTTCGCCCCTCTTTTTGTGAACCGATGCCAGATAAAATAGACCTGATTTTAGAGCCAGGATTAGCTTTTGGTACAGGTCAGCATCAAACCACACGCCTATGCTTATCGGCCATTGAAAAACTATTGGCACAGCACCCTGTTAGCACCATGCTCGATATGGGTGCGGGTTCAGGCATCCTCGCTGTTGGTGCCGCTAAATTAGGAGTCACTGATATTGAAGCCATTGATATGGAAGCAGACTCGGTGGCTGCCTGCATCGATAATGCCAAAGCCAATCACGTACAATTTAAAAGCACCAAAGGCCATGTTCCACCCACCAAAACCTTTGATTTGGTTGTCGCAAATATCTTGGCCAACCCACTCATAGAAATGGCACCGTCCCTTGCGGCCTGTGTTGGAAAATACCTTATTTTATCAGGCCTACTGCAAACACAAGTTGAGTCACTGGTTGAAGCATATCAACAACATGGCCTTCAACTACAAGAAATGAGTCATGAGGATGAATGGGTTGCCTTATTGCTGACTCACAGCGCCTCATAAGCAGCACAATAACTACCGCGCTGCTTTGCTTGCATCAACGCCAATGTCGCATGTTGAATAACATCTTCTGTATTCATCGTAGCGCGGTGTACACCAATACCCATATGAAGCTGAATTGGTACTTTTCCAGCATGAAAATAATAATGATTCAAAGCCTGATCAAGTTCGTAAGCAAAGTCTTGCGCATCATCCAAACTAGCTTCTTTCATCACCAACATAAAATCAGCACCGCTCCATCGTGCAATCACATCTTGTTGAGCCAAGCGATGACGAACAAAATCAGAAAATTGAATCATCATTTGATCCGCTGCAATGAGACCGTACTGTTGATTTAAAGCCTTAAAATCAGCAATATCTATCAACATCAAACAAAAAGACTGTTGTTTTTGTCCATATTGTTTCACCAGTTTTTGACAAATATGCATCATCGCACGCCGATTCATCAAACCTGTCAGGTCATCCGTACACGCTACTTTAGCAAGTTCTTTTTCAATTTTAACACGCTGTTCCACTTCTGTTCGCAACAAAGCATTACTTTCTTCCAGTTCATGGGTATGTTCTTTATAATGCTTCTTTAGGTGCTGCAATTGATCTTGTAAGCCTTGCTGAGAACGGTCTGCAGACAACTGATTTTCATACAATTCATTGGCAATACATTCGGATGCCCCAACCAATGCATCCAGCTCATCACCTTTTCTCTCTTTAAACTCAGGCATCAATGATTTCTCATGAAGTTTTTTTATTGTTACGTTAATACGCCTTGTAAATAGATTCGATAATCCCCATGCAAATAGCAGTGAAAACACACAGATCAACAACAATGCAAGCAAGCCCGCATATCGAACCTCTTCCACTTGCTTTGCCACATCATCAGCGCGCATATCCATGCCAATTAAATATTGCCCCAAACCGTTTTTAAGCGGTGCATAGCCAGACAAAAAATAGCCCCATTGATCCGATGTGATTTTCACATCCGTTGAAACTTGATAAAAACCAATCAATAGCTCTGGATTAACGGCCTGATATAAACTACCCGTATCAACCATTGCCACACTGTCTGAATCCAAAACAAACAACGCTTGTTGCGTGCTGCGACGCAAAATATAAAGAGATACCACATCAGGATTGGATTTCACCATTTCACGCAATAACTGAATGTTTTTGCGATAAACATCTTTATCCATATCTTTTTTTTGACGCAATCCATTGAGTTGACTTGCATCAAAGCTTTGGCTCAATAACACAATACTGCTGGCCAAGCGTGTTTGCACACTCAACAACACATTTTGCATGGCCTGTATATAAAGATAAGTACCTAAACCCATCACCACAAAAACAATGGCTAAAAAGTGACTAAGAAATATTTTTTGATAAACAGATAAGTTCATCATAACGATGTCGGATGTATGCCTTGCGTTTCAACTCGACTCTTTTTCCGATGCTCCACAAAACTAACAACACAGTTTCTACCTTGATTCTTAGCATCATACATCGCGGCATCAGCCATACGAATACTATCATCCAAAGAAGACATATCACTATGCTGACTGACACCAAAACTAGCCGTCAGACCCAGTTCAATCGCATCATATAAAAAAACATGTGTGGCTAAGGCATAGCGCAATGATTCGGCAATATCGCTAGCATTTGATAGTTCGGTGTTGGGCACCAGCAATAAAAACTCTTCGCCACCCCAACGTGCCAACACATCATTGCTACGCATCAAGTTACTCAGTTTCTCTGTCACCATCATCAACACTTGATCACCAATATCATGACCATGTTCATCATTGATTTGTTTAAAATGATCCACATCGATAAAAATAAGACAAAACGATTCATCTTCTTGGTAAGTACGTTTTCCTTCATGTTCCAAAATACGCATCATGGCACGACGGTTTAGCAAACCTGTTAGGTAATCGGAATAAACTGAACGTTCTAAATTATCTTCTACTTTTTTGCGGTCTTCAATTTCCTGACGTAACTTTTGATTTGCAACTGCCAATTCATGTGTACGACTACTGACAACATTTTTTAATGTTTCTTGCGCCTTCTCTAAGGTCAATTTATCTTTTTTGTTTAACGTTTGAGTTTCGTGCACACGTTGTTCCATTAATGCTAAGACGTGGCTAAGATGGTCTAAATCGTCACCCCTAACCATCACATCATGATCAACTTGACCATTTTCACTATCAACCATCATACACTGCTGCACCAACACATGAAATCGACGTGTGAAATATCGCGCCAACAACAAACTAAAGATAACGGATAACAACACGCAAACCAACAAAGAAATCACTGCCACTTGGTTTAAATGAGTCATTTTTTTAAGCACTTCATCAGCACGCATATCAAGACCAAGTAAATAGTGACCTTGTGCATTGGCAATGGGCGCGTAACCCGACAAAAAACTTCCCCATTTATCTATGTTAATCTCTTTATCAGCACTTACCATAGAAAAACCCGTGATAAGTTCAGGTGGCCGACCTTCATACAGATCATCTGGAGATGCAGCCTCTTTCGATACGTCAGAATCTAAGACAAAATGAATGTGATCGTTTTCATATCGCATCACATAGATAAAGGCAATATCATCATTGCTACTTGCAAACTCACGAATCTTTTGAATGTATGCTTGATATTCAGCTGTTTCTTTTGCGTGCTCGCCGCGAATTTTATGTAAGATTTCGACATCAAAAGAATGGCTCAATAACGCAGCACTATTACTCAGTCGAGCACGTAAACTATCCATACTTTCTTGTTTGGCACTATCATAAAAGTAGAAACCCGCACTCAACATAAAGACCAGTAAAACCAATAGGTGGCTTAGAAAAAAACGCTGATATGTAGAGAGTGTCACACCCGTTCCCAAGTGCTAAAACTATAATCCCAATGATTTTTCTCATCCGCAGCATGCGCTTCATGCACCACCCTATGCCACTGATGATCAGGCAACTCAGGAAAGAAAGCATCACCCGCAAAGCTTCCTGCAATTTCTGTTAAGTAAATGCGTTGTACCAAAGGAAGGCATTGTTGATACAACCGCGCCCCCCCGATGCATATCAACTCTTCACCCTCATATTGAGCCGCTTGCTCAAGCGTATGGATGACTTGGCAACCTTTGACCTGTAAATCTTGCTGACGACTCAAAATAATATTATCACGACCCGGCAAAGGGCGGCCAATCGAATCATAGGTTTTTCTTCCCATCAAAATTGCTTTTGCCATCGTGTTGCGTTTAAAAAAAGTCATATCGGCAGGCAAGTGCCAAGGTAAAGTGTTTTGATACCCAATCACACGCTGATCAGCCATCGCAACCATCATGCTAAACATCATACTGAAATCTTCGCACGAATAGCATCATGGGAAACATAATGATTTAACATAAAGTCCTCGTAAACAAATGAGCTGATGTCTTTTCTTGCAGGGTTCATCGACATGGTTGGCAATGGCATGGGATCTCGACCCAACTGTTTTTTCGCTTGCTCTAAATGATTCAAATACAAATGTGCGTCGCCTAAGGTATGCACAAAGTCACCAAGCTCTAAATCACACACCTGTGCGACCATCTGGGTTAATAAAGCATAAGATGCGATATTAAAAGGAACACCTAAAAAGACATCTGCACTGCGCTGATATAATTGACAAGATAACTTATTATCAGCAACATAAAACTGAAAAAAGGCATGACATGGTGGCAAAGCCATCGCATCAATTTGAGCCACATTCCATGCCGAAACAATCATTCGGCGAGAATCAGGTGTTTGTTTAATTTGTTCTATCACCTGAGCTATTTGGTCAATGCTACCACCTTGATGATCAGGCCAACTACGCCACTGAACCCCATAAACAGGGCCAAGCTCACCTTTAATATCAGCCCACTCATTCCAAATTCGCACACCATTTTCTTGTAAATAATGCACATTACTTTGACCACTCAAGAACCATAGTAATTCATGAATGATAGACTTCAGGTGCATTTTTTTTGTCGTTAGCAAAGGAAAGCCTTGCGCCAAATTGAAACGCATTTGATGCCCAAAAACAGAGAGCGTGCCTGTGCCTGTACGGTCTTCTTTTTTAATGCCATTTTCTAAAACATGTTGCATCAAATTCAAGTAGGTTTGCATGTTGTTTTTCCTGTTACACGGTCTGATGTGACGATTACTGGATCAGCATGAATCAAAACTTCAGCATTTGGGAAAGCTTCTTGAATCAATGCCTCAACTTCGTTTGAAAATTGATGTGCTTGCACAAGGGTTAAATTTCCATCTAACTCTAAATGTAACTGAATAAATTGTTGAATGCCTGATTGCCGTGTCCGTAAATCGTGTAAACCTTGTGCATGCGTATGGGTCATGAGCAATGCACTAATTTTTTCCCGATCTTCATCAGGCAACTCGTGATCAATCAACGTATGCCACGACTCTTGAATAATTTCCCAAGCACTATGGAGAATAAAAATCACAATCAAGATAGCAAAAATGGCATCTGCACCCATCCAACCCCAGTGGATTAAACACAACGACACAATCACACTTGCGTTAATCAATAAATCTGTTTTGTAATGCAGTGAATCCGCTTTAATCGCAGACGAACGTGTTTCTAAAATCACATGTCGTTGCACCGCGAGCAAAACTAAGGTTGCTACAATCGAGATGATCATCACAATAATACCCACTGAAATATGCTCAACAGCTTGGGGGTGCAACACACGTTCAACAGCATGCAACAATAAAAAGGCACCTGAACCCACAATCAACACAGCCTGACCAAGGCCAGCTAAAGATTCAATTTTACCATGCCCAAAACGATGTTCTTTATCTGCAGGTTGCAAAGCATGATGCACCGCGATGAGATTGATGATTGAGGCAACAGCATCCAAACAGGAGTCCGTTAGCGTCGCTAACAAACTCACTGAACCTGTCCACCACCATGCAATGCTTTTAACGATAATAAGTAAAATAGCGATAGCGACAGAAGACCATGTCGCTATACGTAAAAGGCGTTTGTTTTTATCTTGAATACTTAACATGGAGCCAAACCTATCGACAAGTTCACCCTTGCATCAATCATCCACATCGAAAACGACTCCAAGTCGTACTTAAAAACGCGTGCTAAATGACGTTGCAAATTTCACAGATCTTGGTGCGCTACTACCTTTAAAGTTCGCTTTTTTACTGCTCATGGCAGCCGCCATATCCCAACTAACAGCCCATAAATTCACACCCAAACCAAGCGTATACATCATACCAATATCACTTTCTGATAAATTTTTATACACACCCGCACGCAAGTTCAACACCTGCCAAGGTTTCCACTCCCCACCAAAGTTCACATAACGTGTTTTATAGCCAGGTAAGGCAGTTGACTCATTATCCGTCAAATCAAGACCTGCTTCCACCACAATATTATCTTTAGGTAACCAAGCCACACCCGCACGTACTTGAGGGTTCATTTTCACCGTATACAGCTGTGCAGTCGTTGCACCGACCACAGGTACAGAAAACTTAGGTGTATTTAAATTTTTAGCCACAAGACCAAATTGATACTGTGGAATACGGTAAATCGCTCCCAAGTCCAAACCAAAAGCAGATTTATCTTGGTATGCATTTTGAATACTTGTATTTAAATTCGAGGAATTTTGATTAAAAATACCCACATCGCTGGCATACACTCGCGCACTCAAATACTTCAAACTACCGCCCACAGACAAATGCTCATTGATCGCATAACCATAACTCACAGGAATTTCTGTAATCACAGCACCACGAAAACGCAACACAGATAAGTTTTGATCAATCGTATTGCCACTTTGGCTTTGTGCCAAGGTCACCAACGTCGATGCAATCGCATTTTGTTGCCCCGCAGCTTGGGGAGCTTGTGCCAATGCAGTGTCTGCTTGTTGTACCACAGCATCAGCCTGAACCGCTGTCATAGGTGTAATACCTGCGGCATTGATCCCTTGTAGCGATGTCGAAAGACTGGTCAGTTGTGCAGGGCTAAAGTATTGGGCATTGTAACCAACAGTCGGTGTCGCCGCTGGCGCATAAGCTGCAATCAGCGGATTCACCACAGCACCTGCACCAGCGGGTGTTGAGACAGCTAAATTATTTAAATCAACCAATGCTGATGCACCAATTTCACCATAAACACGGTAACCAAAACCCACGTTACCGATGCGAAATCCCGTACCACCATTCACTTGAAATTGCACGCCTGTACCTGGTGTATTTAAGCCATCTAATTGTTTTAATAAAACCAGAGAATCGGCAATTTGAGCCGCAGCAAAAGCTGTGTTGTTAGCAGCTGCGGTACTAATGGCATTAAAATTAAGTTGATCAATACTATCAATCAAGTCAGGTAGTTGTTGATGAATAGAAACACCAATGCCCACCCCAGCATCAGCACCACGTAACTTTGCGTTCACATCTATATCATGCTGATAACCGTAAGTACCCAAATAACCAAAGGCGGCAGGGTTCCAATACGCAGCATCCGTATCATTTGTTGAGGCCACGTTGCTACCACCCATACCCAATGCACGCAGGCCAACGGGTTGAAATTCTGCTGCACTGAGCAGAAGTGGGACGCACATCATCATAGCCATCACTAAATAGGTGAATATTTTATTAAACATGATCATCCTAATCTCCTATGTTGATCAGCATATTATGCTAGGCAGAAACGGTGAAACACATAAAACACTGAAGTCAAAAAGGATGACACAATCAGTCTCACAAGCCAAAAACTTTTACATGCTGCTGTGCATAAGCTTGCTGTATACGTTCTTCTAAATTGCAAAATAACGAGGGGTGATGAAGCTGATGCAAAGCCAATAAACGCGATTCAGCATCGACTTGAGACTCTAGCAAGCCATCATGTTGCAGGTGATAAAGGTCTATTTCGTGTGCCAAACAACGACAGATAAGCAAAAATCGGTGGCAGCATAAGGGATCTTTCTCCGCACACATTAATGCAATGCGGTACCTTTTTAAACCCTCTTTCAAACGCCGCATCGCCTGTTGAAATAGCTTGTTTTTGATCACCTCTTCATACACCAACACACCATCCGCATAAGCAGCGGCATCTTCAACACGCGCACCACATAAATCACCCATAAAAACATAGTGAATAGATTGCTTCTTTAAAGTATGAGCAAGAATATCGCGGTTAAAATCTGACCACACACGACTATAAGGCATAGAACGAACATCCACGACGGCATCAATATAATGTTGTTGCATGAGTTCAAAAAAAGATTGGTTCGCTAAAGGTGCGTAACCAACAGTAAATAAAGGATGTCGATTAGTTGGAAGAATATTTCTTCAATAAGTGCTGCATGACCAAGCCAGCATTGTGCTCTAAGATATTGAATACATTTTCAAAACCTTGATCACCACCATAATAAGGATCAGGCACATCTTGCTCACCATCAGCAAAGCGCATCAAGATCATATGCTCTGGGGCAACACCCATGCGAGTTAACTCATCGTAATTACAACAATCCATCGCCACAAAGAAATCCCATTGCGCAATATTATTAGCATTCACTTGTTGAGCACAGTGTGAAGATAGATCAACACCATGTGACTTGGCTGTTTGTGCTGAACGTGGATCTGCACCTTTGCCAATATGCCACGAGCCTGTCCCTGCGGATTGAAGCTCAAAATGATGCGATAAGCCTTGTTCATCGACATAGTTCTGACACAAAGCCTCTGCTTGAGGTGAACGGCAAATATTTCCCAAACAAACAAATAAAACACGTGTGGCGACTTGCGTCATTTCATCATCCTTTCTGCTTGTGAAGCTTGGATATAATTAAGCTCAGGGTAATCCATCCACTGTGCATCTTTCTTCCCAGCACTCAGGCTGACAGCCTTGGCCAGTGCTTCAGACCTTCTTAGCACAACAGGTATTTCTTGCCAGTTTTCCAAACTTTTTTTAGGATCTTGCTGTGCAAGGTAGCTCGCACTTGGCAACTGAGACAACTGTGCTAAAGAAAGACATTTTGGTGTGTCTAAAACCAAGTTATGCTGAAAAGAGGCCACATAAACCGATTGGGTTCGTGCATCTTCCACCACCCAAGCTTGGTCATGGGTATCTGCTTGCAAATAAGTAATGTGCAACGAACATAACTTTAAAATGGGCAATTTTAAGCGACTATTTAAGCCCGCCAATGTTGCCGCACTCACCCGCAGACCAGAGAAAGACCCTGGTCCGCAACCAAGAGCCAAAGCGTCTAAATCATCCCAATCCAGTTCAGCTTGCTGCATCAAACTTGTTAAACAGGTCAAAACCGATTGAGATAACGGCAATGTTGACGTTGGTGCATGGTGCAACACGCCTGACGCTGTTTGCAAACAAGCGGTTAAAGCACCACTTGCTGCATCCAGTGCCAAAAGATTATTAAAGTTCATTCAAAAAGTCTTTAAAAGCATCCCCATATTCAGGGTGCTGTTGACCAATCGCAGCATTCGCTTTTAAAAAGCCTAGTGGATTTCCTGCATCGAAACGCTGACCATCCACCACCACACCATAAACACCCTCGCTTTTGGCAAGTTCTGCAATGGCATCGGTTAGCTGAATCTCACCACCACTACCCGGTTGAACTTGCTGTAATAAAGCCATGATTCTTGGTGTGAAAATATAACGACCAATAATCGCCATATTTGAAGGAGCATCTTCTTTTTTAGGCTTTTCAAGCATATCTGTCAGGCGCATTAAATCACCTTCTTGCTCATAAGCCACAATGCCATATTGATGAACTTCTTCGGGAGAAACTTCACTTAAGGCAACCACAGAACAACCTGTTTTTTCATACACCATACGAAGTTGTTGCATCACAGGCACAGAGGATAAAATAAGCTCATCTGCCAGCACCACGCCAAAGGGTTCATGATGAATCCAAGGGGCTGCACAAGCCACCGCATGACCTAAACCACGCGGATGCTTTTGACGCACATATGCCACATCAGCCATGCGAGAAACATAAGAAACCTTATGATACAACGCATCTTTACCTGAATCACGCAAGCTTCTTTCGAGTTCAACAGACACATCAAAATGATCTTCAATCGTGCGTTTCCCACGACCTGTAATAATGATAATTTCATCCATACCCGAAGCCAATGACTCTTCCACCCCATACTGAATCAAAGGCTTATCAACAATGGTCAACATTTCTTTAGGCGTGGCTTTGGTTGCAGGTAGAAAGCGCGTACCTAAACCTGCGGCTGGAAAAATAACTTTGCGTAAATTAGATAAAGACATTTACATCAACTTCCCATACGAATGCAGACCAGATAAATACATATTCACACCGACAAAACAAAAAACGGTGATTAAGAAACCTGCCACAGTCCACCATGCCAATGCTCTACCACTCCAACCATGCGTGACGCGCACATGCAAATAAGCACCATAAACCAACCAAACAATCAGTGCCCATGTTTCTTTAGGATCCCAAGACCAATAACCGCCCCAAGCTTCTGCTGCCCAAGCTGCGCCCAAAATGGTGGCTAAGGTAAAGGCAGGAAAACCAATAGCGACCGCTTTATAACCGAGTTCATCAAGTTGTTTTAATGTTGGCATAATAGTTAAATAATGCGAGGAAGTCGCTGTTCTTTCAATGGTTTGACGAATCAAATACAACATACCTGCCGCAGAAGCCACCGCAAAAGAACCATAACCCACAAAGTTCATCGGCACATGAATTTTCATCCAATAAGACTGTAAAGCTGGTACCAATGGTTTAATATCACTTTGACCAATGCTATCCAACCAAATCCCAAAAAAGACACCCGCAGACACCAAAGGCATTAAAACAGCACCCAGTGATTTGACTTCATATTTCTTTTCTAAGGCCAAGTAAATCAATGTTGTGATACAACAAAGCAAGACGAAAACTTCATATAAGTTAGACACAGGTGCATGCCCAATACTTGAATCAGTCATGGCTTCACCAATTAAATAAGACTCATGCCAACGCAATAACAAACCAGATCCACCTGCATACACCGCAGCCCAAGCTGTATACGTGGCTAATTTACCAATAAAAGAATCATAAGCAAACATATGCGCCACATAACAAACAGCCGAAAAAATAAAGACCATATTCATGGTCATAATGACATTTGCCGATAACAAATTGGATTGATTCTCATAATTAATTTCCAAAACAGAAGGTTCAAAAGCAGCCAAAACAAAGGTCAACGCCACCATCCCCATTGCCACATCTAGCCAGCTCACCAACAAGGAAGCAGCTTTAGATTCCCCTAATTCAGGGCGTATACTGGCAACAGAAAATGCTGCCACTCCCGCGATAATAGCGCCAATAAAAGCCCACATTAAACCTGCTGAAGATGTGAGAGCAGGAAAAATAGCATCTGCATCATAACTCATGCCCAGATTCACAAATGCGACCACACCAATAATGAAACCGATATAAGCATAATACCTTGAAAACGTGATTTTAGATGGGGAGTCATCGACATCCATCGCCATTGTCATACTACTCATACATTCTCCTTGATACGAATATTGCTCGATATACTTGCAATAAGTTGTTCAAATTCTTGTTCAAAACCCAATGTATTGCGATTGGTATTGCCCGCAACACTCAAGCGAACACCATCACCCTGCGGCTGTAATACACACCAAATCTTACGATGAGGCATATAAAACATAATACATAAACCAAAGCATAAAATAGCTGAACCAATCCACACAATATTCATACCAGGGTCTCGTGTTAATTGAAGGCCTGTATAATAATGTTGCTCATAATCATCCAAAACAGGAATCGCTACCCAAGGAATTTTAGCTAAAATACTCATGCTTTGTATAATATGCGAACCCATAGTTTGCAAACCCTCAGGGCGCGTATCACCAAACACATCTTTGAGTGCAGCTTTAAAGGCTTCAAAGTTTTTCTTTTCATCATTACCTGTGTTTTTTTCTAAGTGACGCGCAAAGGCATGAAACAAAGCCCATTCTTTAGGGTTGGTAAAATCAAGCCCCAAAGACACAGGCTGATAGTCTCTGGCATCACTGGTAAAAGAGACCAAAAGCAATGAACCTAAATTTTCACCATCACGCATAAAAGGATTCATGAAACTTTTAATTTTCACTGTTTCCATATCTGGGCCACGCATAATAAATTCAACAGCTGGACCTAAATCTTGAAACTCTTTTGGTTCACCTGGGTCAGCCATGTTTTCAACATTAAAAGGTTTGAAATCAGTAAACTCATACGAAATACCCGTGCTACTATCTTTGTATGTTTGATAAACAGAAGCTTTCACTTCTTCTGTCTTAGAACTACCATCCATATAAAACAACTTGAGTTTCACATCCGAACCTGCATCACCAAAAGAAGACTGATAAATTCGCGTTCCCTTATAAAGCAAGGGTTCATTCACGATAATATCAGATGTGAGAACTTCTTTGCCATCCTCAATAATGGTTAAATTACTACGAAACTCTTTAGGCTGACCAGTAGGATAAAAGCTAATATAGAAATCATTACAACGAACTTTAAAATCCATTGCTAAAGTTTCAATATCGGTTCCCTTCAAGAAGTTTATTTTACTTTCATTTCCGCCTTCAGGTACCGACATATTGCCACGAAAGCCAAATTGAACACCCGACCAACCACCAATAAGAATAATTAAAATAGCCGAATGCACGAAAATATAACCTAATTTATGTAAGCGGCCCTTATCTGCACGCAAATAAACACGATCATCTTCAAGCGAAGACTTTTGCTCCCAATCTTTCAAACGTTTCTTAATCAAGGTCAACGCTTCTTCTTTGCTCGTGTTACGCAAGTACCAGTGATGCAAGTGATGAAAACGCTGTAAAGACTTATCTGTAATAAAGACTTTGCGTGAACGAACTTCTCTTAGCATCCGAGGTGCGTTGTGCCACAAACAAAAGACAAGCGACAACATCAAGAAAGCCAATAAACCTTGAAACCACCATGTGTGATACATATCAAAGAGGCCTAGTGACCGAAAGACCCAGTACCACAACACGCCAAACTGTTGCATATAGTCTGTTTGCTGTTGATTTTGTAATAAAATCGTTCCAATAATGGATGCCAAGGCGAGTACAACCAATAAAACAACTGCCAGAGACATAGATCTCATCGCGTTAATGTAAACATTAACACTTTTAGATGATTTGTGCATAAAATATTCCTATCTGATGTTTAATAATGATGAAATTTTATAAGGTTTGTAGAAAATCAATCATGGCTTGACGATTCACAGGGTCAGCCATCACCTTATAAGTTGGCATGCGTGTTCTTGGTTTCACCCCTCTAGGGTTTTTCAGCCAACGATGCAGTTTTTCTTCTGTCAATGTACCGATTTCTGCAACAGAACTTCTCCCATAAACCCCTTTAAGACCAGGGCCGACTTTCTTTTTATCGGTCAAATTATGGCACACTGCACAGGTCTTTTTAAAGATTTTTCTACCTGTTTCCACATCTGTCGCTTGAGCATATGTTGTTGTTCCCAATAAGATAACAACCATAGTCCATAGAAATTTCATACATGCCCCTGCATTATTTTTTAATGAATAATCGCGGCAAACGATAGCATAAAGAATTGATCATGCCCCATTTTTTTCCTAAATAATGCCAATTATTAGGTGTGGCAGCCTACAAGATAAGTTTACTTTTTTAAAAAAATGATGATTGCATTCTATTGACTTCAAGTCTTATTCATGTACACATTTACCCCTCTCATTGGAGGTTTTACCGTGTACTACATTATCATTATTCTAAGCTTGATCCTATCGAGTAACATCAGCATCGCAGCACCGTTAAATAAATTTGTTGCACCGCCAGCAGAAGCACCCATCAATTACGCATCACCTGTTATGCAACAGCAGCAGCGTCTCACGCTACAACCTCAACGTATCCCCCCGCCTGAGTCTTTAACACTGCAACAGCGCTGGGAACAATTAAGGCTTAAAAAGATTGAAGATAAAACAAATAAAATGATTGATAAGTTAAAGAAAAAGATGCAAAAACTTGATTTAAAAACCAAGAAAACTTGGCATAAAAATTTCAAACAAAAATACAATAAAGCACAACAAAATGGTGAAGACATGGCCAAAGAATATTATCAAAAGCTCATCAGCGTTAGCGAGCAACTCATAGGACAAGAGATTTTAGAAGAGAAACAACAATGAAAAAAATCCTATATATCCTTTTATTTTTACTTAGCTTCTCTCTATCCGCTTATGGTGACAGTTTTGAGGAATTTGACTTTGACGAAGCACAAATTGATAGCGCACAAAATGTAACTCCAGAAACAAATAGCCAGCCATCAAACACAGAGTCTCAGCCCATCCTCTTAAGCCAAGAGATGTTGCAAACCATGTTGGCATCGCAACAAGATCAAAAATACCAACAATGGACACAGGTTGTGCGTGATCAATCTGATAATAACTTTAAAATCATTATCACACTCTGCGTCGTTCTTCTTCTTTCATTGCTCTTTTTACTCTATTTTTTACGCAACCGCGATAGCCGAGATATCGTTAGTGGGGTCGGACTTAACCTGATTATTTTTGGTACGGTTATCATGGTCATGGTCGCACAAACAGATCAACAGCTGACCGCTGGTGCAGGCATCTTAGGTGCTATTGCAGGCTACTTGTTTCGATCCATTCAAAATGATGATCCAAGACCTGCGCCCCCCGAAAACAAATCATAAGCGCATATGGACTAAGGCTTGCC
The DNA here is from genome assembly GCA_030950585.1 of Mariprofundaceae bacterium. Lineage (GTDB taxonomy): Bacteria > Pseudomonadota > Zetaproteobacteria > Mariprofundales > Mariprofundaceae > JAUZRG01. Next base: position 41,084 of record JAUZRG010000091.1, read on the forward strand.
AAATGAGGATGGCTTAGACACGCTTCCACCGCATGACTATGAATCTTTTTGCAATCATTATTCTTTCCACGCTATTATTAAGCTGGCTATTAGAAACACTGGCCAGCTTACTCAACCTTCGCGCCGTCAAAAAGCAGGCAGATCCTGAACTTTCAGATCTCATGCCCAGCGCACAATACAAAAAAAGCACCGACTATATTCGTGCTAAAACAATTTTTTCGTTTTTATCGTCAGCATCTTCTTTATTTATCTTGGTTGCCTTTTGGGCTTGCGGTGGTTTTGCTTGGCTAGACCAATGGGTGTTGCGTTTTGACTTCAACCCAATCCTCACAGGCATCCTTTTTATCGGTATTCTCATTCTCGCAGGGCAGTTCACATCACTACCCTTCACGCTTTACAATACCTTTAAACTGGAAGCCCGCTTTGGTTTTAACCGCACCACTCTCCAAACCTTTGTCAGCGATAGGATCAAAGGATTTGGCTTATTGCTTTTCATTGGCACACCCATTTTAGCGATGGTTTTGTTTTTCTTTGAAACTCTGGGTGCCCAAGCATGGCTCTATGCTTGGCTTGCGATGACAAGCGTTGCTCTTTTAATGCAATACCTTGCGCCTCGTTATTTAATGCCTCTATTTAATAAGTACCAAGACCTTGAAGAAGGTGAGTTGCGTCAAAAAATCATGGCCTTTGCCCATGACGTCGATTTTACTGTGACTGATATTTATATCATGGATGGTTCCAAACGCTCATCCAAAGGCAATGCTTTTTTTACAGGCTTTGGAAAAAACCGTCGCATTGCATTGTTTGATACCCTTATTGAGAAATTAAGCCATGAAGAATTATTGGCTGTATTGGCGCATGAAATTGGCCACTATAAAAAGAAACATATGATTCAAAGCACCCTACTAGGCATCGTACAAACAGGTTTGATGATGTACGTGCTTTCTATTTGCCTTGGTGCGCAAGGTCTATTTGATGCCTTTGGACTGACGCATCTATCCGTTTATGCTGGTTTGGTCTTCTTCTCGCTTCTTTATAGCCCTGTCGATATGCTAACATCTTTAGGAACCTTGTATTTATCACGCAAAAACGAATATGAAGCAGATGCTTTTGCAGTAGGCTCACTGCAAAAATCTGAAACCCTTATCAGTGCCTTGAAGAAGCTATCGGTGGATCACCTATCTCATCAAAGCCCACACCCACTCCATGTTTGTTTGCATGATTCTCATCCACCGCTACTCCAACGCATTCATGCCATGAGAAAGCACCTCAGCGATTAAAGGTTAAAGAACCACTTCCGCAGGTTTTGGGTGACTTAAAAATAGGGTATTGGACATCGTCAAGCCATAAGCACCCGCCAAACCAAACACAGCAATATCACCCACATCTGCGGATGCAACATACACATCATTGGCCAATTTATCTGCCCCTGTACACAAAGGTCCACCAAAATAAACACGCTCATCACGCACATGAACTTGCGCATCAAACAAAGGTTTATGCTGCCTTGCAATGATACAAACAGGGTGATTAATGGCCAACGCAGCAGGGCGACGAAAATGATTAATTCCGCCTGCGCACACCAATTGTTTTTTGCCTCGACTCATCTTAATATCAAGGATCTCTGAACAAAACCAACCTGAATCAGCAGCTAGGTAACGGCCAAGTTCCAAGATCAAGTGACGGTCTTCGTAATGGTAATCTTCAATCAACTGACGCAGCTCAGCAGCATAACTCACCACATCAAAATCTTGCCCTGTTTCCAGGTAATCAATGCCAAAACCACCGCCAAAATCAATGATATCGCAACGCACAGGGAAGCTTTTTTCAATCGTTTTAACCATAGCAAATACAAAACGACAGTTTTGTAAAATATCTTGAACACGCAACACACCTGAAGCTGCAAAGACATGCAAGCCACGGAAGTTAAGATGTGCCAAGCCCATCAAGACGGGCAACACATCCGTCAAAGTTTCTTCATCGACACCAAATTTGCGAGAGCCACCACTAAAGGTGGTTTGGGCATCATGAATATCAAAATTGGCATTCACACGTAACAAAATATCTTGCGTCTGACCAAGCTCCGCACAAATGTTTTCTAAGCGATGTGCTTCCACCAACGACTCAATATGAATGGTACGCACCCCTGACTGCACGCTCCAGCGCAATTCAGCAGGTGTTTTCCCAGGCCCCGTGAAAACAAGGCGTTGTGCTGTGATACCATTTTCTAAAGCCTTTTTGGCTTCACCAATACTCGCAATCTCAATGCCTTCTAAAGCATTGGCTTCTCGCACAAAGGCTGAATGAGGGTTGGCTTTCATGGCATAAAAGGGATCGACTTGTGCAGGTAAAACCTGATGCAATCGCTTCACTTTTTCTTTCATCACAGCCGTATCATAAAGGTAAAAATTTGCGGATGCCATGCTATTGGCATAAGTGTGAATCGCCGTTTCAATAGAGGGGGACAACTTCATCTTAAATCCTGATTGTTAAAAGTCTTTGTGCGAGCTCAGCTGCTTTTTCAGGGCCATCCACCAAGGCAAGGCGCACATAGCCTTTACCGGGGTTATTCCCATGCTCATCTTCTGTGGCCAAGAAAGAACCCGGCAGCAACTTCACAGCACAATCACGGTAAGCGGCAATGGCAAATGCTTTGTCATCGGCAACAGGTAGCCACACGAAAAAAGAGCCTTCAGGTACTGCGCCAGGATAAACATTAAAAAAAGCAGCCAAACTACTGCGGTATACCGCTAAGTTTTGCACCACATGCGCTTCATCTTGCCAAGCCGCAGCAGCCACATGTTGCAAGGGTAATGGCGTGGCAGGGCCTGTGTAACTGCGTAATTTTGCAAACAAAGCGATGACATTGGCATCACCTGCAATAAAGCCACTGCGTAAACCCGGTAAGGCAGAGCGTTTTGAAAGTGAGTTAAACACCACACAACGGCTAAAGTTTTCATAACCGCTTTGCTCAGCAACTTCCAATAAACCCACGGGTGCATGTTGCCAATAAATCTCGGAATAGCACTCATCCGAAAGCACATAAAAATCATAACGATGTGCCAATTCAATCAAGCAATGCAAGTAATTTTTAGATGCTACCCAGCCTGTTGGGTTGGAAGGTGAACACACATAAACCATCCGTGTCTTACGCCAAACTTCTTCAGGGATTGCATCGAGGTTTGGGGCAAAATCATGATCACTTTCACACGGCAATAAATACGGTGTACCACCAGCCGTCCATGTTGCACCCAAGTAAATTTGATACATTGGATTCGGCATCAATACATAGGGTTTCACACTTGCTTCAGGCTCAATCAAGGCATGTGCCACCGCAAACAAAGCTTCTCGTGTGCCATTGGCTGAAAGAACTTGCGTCTCCGCATTCACATCGTTTAAGTCATAACGACGCATCAACCACCCAGCAATGCTTTGCCGCAACGCTAAAATACCACCTGTGGGTGGGTACTTTGAAAAACCTGAGAGTTGCTGTGCCAAAATAGGGGCAACAAACTCAGGCAAAGGCAACCGAGGTTCACCCGCACCTGCATCAATAAAATCTAGGTCAGCGGCATCATAAGGAGCCAACAAATCAGATAAGCGTTGAAAAGGATAAGGACCTAGTTTTTCCAAACGAGACTGTGTGATAATCATTTGAGTCGATCTTTATCTGAGTGTGCTTGCATGGTTTGACTCCACGCACCGAGGTGGCCTTGACCATCGACAGCACGCATTCTAAATAGATAAGTGGTATCTTCTAAAGGTAAAGCAAATAAACGGCTAAAGCGTTCGCCTTGATGACGTGCTAATGGCGACATTTCTGAATAACGCTGCCAACTACTTGGACACTTGCAATAAGGATCCAATACCGCACGATCCAGTTGATAGCCGATACTTCCACTTCCACCCTCAAGATTGAGATGAAAATGTACCACCTGACCAATCACTTTGTGGCTTAATTTTGTGATTGCAGGCGGCGTGGCGCTTGTTTGTTGTAAGCTAGGAATCTCTTTTCGTCCACAGCCAAATAATAATAAAACAGTCATCAAAGCAATGATAAGTTTAGGCATCTTGATTCTCCAAACGATCTTTCCAAAGCGTGCATTGCATTTGTACTTGCTGCGGTGCACAACCACCAAGATGCTTACGAGCAGCCACACAAGCTTCAACCGATAAACTGCTAATCATCTCAGCACTTAAGTGGGCATCAAGATCAGCACACTCATTGACACTGAGTGTGTGTAGCTCTTTCTTGGTACGGATACAATAAGCCACGGCCTTGCCCACAATGGCATGCGCATCACGAAACGAGACACCAGCCCGAACCAAATGATCGGCTAAGTCTGTTGCAGTCGCATGACCTGAACTTGCAGCGTCATAGAGTTTATCACGATTCACAGTCATTTCAGGCAACATATCAATACAAATACGTAAACTGGCACTCAATTGATCAAAGGTATCAAAAACTGCTGCCTTATCTTCTTGCATATCTTTATTATAAGCCAAGGGTAAAGATTTCAAGTTCACCAACATGGTGACAAGACCACCCACAATGCGACCTGTTTTACCACGAATCAATTCAGGCATATCAGGATTTTTCTTCTGAGGCATAATCGAAGAACCTGTGCAAAAAGCATCTGATAATTCAATAAAGGAGAATTGAGCACTCATCCACAAAATCAATTCTTCACAAAAGCGCGACAAATGAACCGCACACAAGCTAGAAGCAGCCAATAATTCCACCACGAAATCACGATCAGAAACACCATCCAAGGAATTGGCGCAAGGACGATCAAAGCCAAGTTGATCCGACGTGAATTGACGATCAATATTAAAGGTCGTACCTGCAAGTGCAGCTGAACCCAGTGGGCACTCGTTCATACGCTTACGCGCATCACAAAAGCGTCCATGATCACGATCAAGCATTTCAACATAAGCCAACATATGATGACCAAAAGTCACAGGTTGCGCACTCTGTAAATGCGTGAATCCCGGCATGATGGTATCATGTTCACGCTGAGCAATATCCACCAAGACCATTTGAAACTGGCGCAAAAGATCTAAGACATGATCCGTGCGTTGACGTAAATATAAACGGGTGCCTGTCGCAACTTGGTCATTGCGTGAACGTGCCGTATGTAACTTTTTACCAGCTTCACCCACCCGCTCAGTCAAACGACGCTCAATATTCATATGCACATCTTCAAGCTCAATCAAAAAGGCAAATTCACCGCGTTCGATTTCGCCTTCGATCTCATCAAGGCCATTCAAGATCTTTTTTAATTCATTCGATGACAAAATAGATTGACGGTGCAACATCGTGGCATGGGCACGTGAGCCTTCAATATCTTGGGCATACATACGCTGATCAACATCCGTTGATGCATTAAAAGCTTCCACAAAAGCATTGGTTGGCGCATCAAAACGCCCACCCCAAGGTTTATCAGACATGGGCATGACCTCCAAAAAGGCGAAGTTTACATAAAACCTTTGCTATTGGGTATGTGTAGGGTGGATATAATATAGCTAGAGCTTAGCCGAAAAGGTACATAGAGCTTACTCGGCTCAAGAAATTCACCTTCCAAATTTAGCCACATTTCTTTTTCGTGGCATAACTTGTGATAAAACCATCACTATTAGCTCAGTTTTCAAGGAAGAAACAGGCTCTTATTTGCCTTGAG
>JAUZRG010000092.1 GCA_030950585.1 Mariprofundaceae bacterium
TAAAGGTTGTTATACTAACAACCGAGCCTTTTAATATAACAATACCTTCGCCAAAATGAATAGTTCCCACGCTCTGCGTGGTAATTCATCCGTAGACGCTCCAGCGTCGAGTAGGTAAACGGAAAAAACCAAAAAACGGGATGCAGAGCATCCCAACATGCATTCCCACGCAGGAGCGATAGGAACGGGGCACATAAGCTATTTCATCGTGAATAATAATATTCTGGTGGTGGCTTGTGATTGGCATCATCCCAAATCATTTTATATCTAAGAAAACACCTTGAATCTCATGCTCAATGGTTTATGTTACGTAGCTATGAAAAAGTATGGTTATGAACAGAATATTGTTATTGGCTTAGGCAGATGTCTGCCTATTATACTTTTATGCAAAATAGCTACTAGCTGAATTCAAGTATTATAAAAAAGGAAGTGTAAATGTTTTTAAATAAATTGGAAGATAATGAAAAAAATGCTTTTTTAACTATAGCTCACCATATAGCAAGAAGTGATGGTGACTTTTCAGAAAGTGAGAGAAATGTGATCTCTACATATTGTTTGGAAATGCAAATAGAAGATGTTAATTATAATAAAAATAGTTTTAAATTAGATGCTGCTTTAGAAGAAATTAAAAGTGAAGAAAATCAAAAAATAGTACTGCTCGAAATAATGGCTCTGATTTATTCTGATGGTTTGCATGAAGCAGAGCAAAATATCTTAAATATTATAACTGATAAGTTTAATATAAACAGATCTTTAGCTGTTGTATATGCAGAGTGGAGTAAAGCCATATTATCAATTGCAAATCAAGGGCAAGCACTTATAAAACTATAATGTTTCCATGTACAGGTTGTGGTTTGTGTTGTCAGAATATTTCAACCGTTGCTGAGTTGAAAGAACTTGATTTAGGTAATGGGGTTTGTAAATTTTTTAACAAAATCAAAAACAATTGTGAAGTTTACGATACAAGACCAGATATATGCAGAGTGGATAAAATGTTTGATATAAAATATATAGATCATTTTCTTTCAAAGAAAGAATTTTATATTGAAAATGCAAAGGTTTGTAACAAATTACAAACAGACTTTAAAATAGAACATACTTTCAAAGTAATAATCGGGGATTAAATATGCCAATACCATTTATATTAGGTGGACTCGCATTAGCGGCAGCTGTTACAGGTGTGAAAAAAGGATTTGATGCAAAGAGTAAAAATAAAGAAGCAAAAGGAATTGTGAAAAGTGCACAGCACCGCTTTAAAAAAGTAGAAGAAAATTTAAAAAATGAGGGTGATATCTTAAATAAGAACCTTGAAGCATTTGCTGAGTTTAAACTGTTGGTTTTCACGACACAAATTAGAAATTTAGTTGAGTTGATGAAAAAACATAAAATAACCAGTTCAAGTTTGAATCATGAAAACATTAGTTTAACTCCAGAAGAGATAAAACAATTAGAAAATACTGTTTCAAACTCTCTTGAAATAACATCAGGGATTGCTAAAGGGCTTCAAAGCGGTGCATTAACTGCATTTGGCGCATATGGAAGTGTAGGAATGTTAGCATCTGCCTCAACAGGTACAGCTATAAGCACACTGGGGGGAGCAGCAGCAACCAATGCAACTTTAGCATGGTTAGGCGGTGGTTCATTAGCAGCGGGTGGCGGTGGTATGGCACTAGGAACAGCCGTGTTAAGTGGTGTTGCTGCTGGCCCTCTCATTGCTGTAGCTGGCTTTGTTATGGATTCAAAAGCAGAAGGTAATCTTACAGAAGCTTGTGAGTATGAAAGTGATCTTGATATAAAAATAGAAAAAATGAAGTTATCAATCGAAGGATTTAAAGCTACCAGTAGTAGAATTAATGAATTGGAAACTCTTATCACGAACAGCGCAGCAAGATTTGATAATGTATTTAGCATTATTCAAGATGTTAGTCTTCTTGAGAAAATTAAAAGAGCCTTAAGATTTAGTAAAGTTTGCGAACATCCAAAGATGAATATACTAATACCGTTGGGTAGAAATTTAAAAGATTTGCTAAATATTCCATTACTAGATAAAGAAGGGAATAGTAATGATAACTTTAAACAAGAAATTAAAAGGATAGTTATATCATGAGTATTTTTAGTAAAAGTAAGCTTACGCCGCAGCAAGCATTTGAAGGACTTAAAATGTTTGCTGATGTTGCAAAAGAAAATCACAAAGTTACAGAAGAAGAGTCAACAAAAAGGCAAAGTATCACTGCAATGAAAGAGTTTGAAATTGCAAAAATTCAGGCTCAAAAGGAAGTACTTAAAGATTACTTTGAAAAAACATTTGCAGAACGAAGAATAAACTTCGATAAAATGTTTGAAGCATTAGATAAAGGTATTGAAAGTAATAATTTAGAGTTAATTCAGTTCTCGTTGGGAAGTATAGTTGAAATAGCTAAAGATTCACCATTAGCGCAAGTTGAAAAGTTAAGAAGTGATTTTTATAACCCTGAAGTTAAATCAATAGAAATATAAAGGTAATGCAAAATTATTGAATTATTCCCATCGCTCCTGCTCACATTGAGCACCCTTTTTTTTTAAAAATGATATAATGCTTAAAATTGGAAATATGTTGGAAATATAAGGTTTTTTATTCTTATTTTGGATATATGATACCCTTCTCGTGCGCTTATGTGACACGTGTTTAATACCAATAGAGATCAATATGCTTAATTTGAGTCAAAAACGCCAATACCTAATCAGCACAATAAAAGTAACTTCTCATAAAGTGTAGGTAAATGGCATGATCATAGCCGACATAAAAAATGTAAGCCTTTAAAATATAAAGACTTTTATTTTTCAGACTCTGTTCCTTACCTGCACTTTATGAGAAGTTACCAATAAAATCTTTAAGTTACTAATAATAAAGACATAGTTTAAATCAAAAAAACCTAAAAACAGGGTGCTCAATGTGAGATCCTGCGTGGAAATGCCTACGATACCTAGCGGATAGCACGCTGTATGAGATCAAGAAAGTTCATCAACCCTTGCAGGATTTAGGCCGAACCTTAATGTACGTACTTAGAATGAACGGGGGTTGTATGGGCTTATTAATCAAGGGTGAATGGCACGATCAGTGGTATGAAACCAAAGAAAACGATGGTGACTTTGTGCGTGAGGACTCCATTTTTCGTCGTTGGTTGAGCAAAGATGGCGAAGCAGGTGTCTCGGGTTCTGCGGGTTTTAAGGCTGAAAAAGGGCGGTATCACTTGTATGTTTCGATGGCTTGTCCGTGGGCGCATCGCACCCTTATCTTTCGTCAACTCAAAGGTTTAGAAGATTGGATTGATCTGACTATGGTGCATCCACACATGTTGGATAAAGGTTGGGCTTTTGCACCAAAACCTGAACCCTTGCATGGCTTTGATCATATGCACCAAGTGTATACCCATGCCAAAGCCGACTACACAGGGCGCGTGGTTGTGCCTGTGTTGTGGGATAAAAAGACGCAAACCATTGTTTCCAATGAATCTTCTGAAATCATTCGCATGTTCAATGATGCCTTTAATCACCTTACGGGCAATGAGCTAGATTTTTACCCTGAGGCGTTGCGTGCAGAGATCGATGCTGTGAATGCCGATGTGTATGAACACATCAATAATGGCGTCTATCGCTGTGGTTTTGCGACCAGTCAAGCGGCTTATGATCGTGCTTTTGATGCCTTGTTTGCAGCCTTGCAACGTATGGAGGATCGTCTGGATGAGCAGCGTTACTTGGTGGGTGATACCTTAACCGAAGCCGATTGGCGGTTGTTTACCACTTTGGTGCGTTTTGATGCGGTTTATTTTGGTCATTTCAAATGCAATTTTCAAAGCATTGCCGATTATCCCAATTTATCGAATTATTTGCGTGACCTCTATCAATACCCTGATATTGCCCAGACCGTGGATTTGGATCACATTCAACAACATTATTATTATAGTCATGACACGATTAACCCAAGTCGTATTGTGCCCAAAGGGCCAGCCCTTTATTTGGATGCAGCCCATGATCGTGATCGTTTTGGAAGTGTGGAATGAGAATTTATTCAATCTCTGGGTTAGGGTGCGCCCATGTATAAAGTTGAAGTCATTGCCAGCGACCTGATCCGTCGTGAATCCGTGACACCCGAAGATGGTGGGTGTCAGGAGTATTTAGAAAGCCTATTGCGTCCTTTGGGATTTGTACGTCATTCGGTGGATGTGGGTGGCATTATCAATAGCATTTATAGCCGTGAGGGCGAATGCGAAGGGGTACTGGCGTTTGCAGGTCATACCGATGTGGTTCCTACAGGCCCTATCGAACAATGGGACTTTCCACCTTTTTCGGGTCTTATTCAAGACGATATGTTGTGTGGGCGTGGCGCGCAGGATATGAAATCCGCTATTGCCTGTTGGGCAGTCGCTATCGAACGCTTGATTGGCCAAGAAGAGCCATTGCCAACCTTGCAAATGTTGATTACTTCAGATGAAGAAGGCGACTCTGTGGATGGCACGATTCGGATGTTGGAATACTTAGAAGCCAAACAAGCGTTGCCAGATGCTGCGATTGTGGGTGAGCCATCATCATTGCATCAAGTGGGCGATACTGTGCGACGTGGTCGGCGTGGTGTGGTGACCATTTATGTGGATGTGATCGGTAAACAAGGGCATTCGGCGTATCCCAATGATGCCAACAATGCGGTGCATCATGCCGTGATTGCTGGGCAACGTGTTTTAGATACGCATTGGGGCGAACCTTTTGAAGGTTTTCCTGCCACATCGTGCCAAATCACCAACTTCAATGGCGGTGCAGGTGCGAGCAATGTGATTCCGGGTGAAGCGACATTGATGATTGATATTCGTTATAACCCTTCCATCAACTTTGCAGGCATTAAGCAGCGCGTCGAAGCTGCGTTTGCAGGCATCAAAGTGGACTTGGATTTTCGTCATCAAGCCGAAGTCTTTTTTACCCCAGATGGAGACTTCTTGGATTTGGTCACCAATCAAATCAAAGATAAAACAGGCATTGATAGCAATCGCGATACGGGTGGTGGAACCTCTGATGGTCGTTTCTTAGCCGTTGCAGGCATCCCAGTCGTGGAGCTTGGTTTGACCAATGACCGCATTCATCAAATCAATGAACGGGTGATGTTGGCTGAATTGACCACTCTGACTGATATTTACCAAGGTATTATCAAACATTTCTAAGAAAAGGAAAGAACAAGATGCCACAAACTGATTTACTCGATTTTTTTGAGAACCCCAATCCTGAACGGGATTATAAAATTAACATTGAATCACCAGAATTTACATGCGTGTGTCCAAAAACAGGTCAGCCTGATTTTGCGGTGATCAAGTTATCTTATGTGCCTGATGCACGTTGTGTGGAATTAAAATCACTTAAATTGTATTTGGTGACCTTTCGCGATGAAGGCCACTTTCATGAAAAAGTCACCAATATGATTGCCGATGATTTGATTAAGTTACTTGATCCGCGTTCGATGACATTGGAAACTATTTTTAATGTGCGTGGTGGTGTTTATACCAGTGTCATGGTTGATCATTCAAAATGAGAACGCTTCCTTTTGTGAAGATGCAAGCTCAAGGCAATGATTTTGTGATTATGGATCATCGGCAAGGCGAGCACCCCAACTTCTCAGAAGAAGAGGTGGGCTTGTTGTGTGATCGTCGTTTGGGTATTGGTTGTGATCAATTATTGATTCTGAATGTCGATGCTCTGGCGGATTGTCGCTTACAAATTTTCAATAGCGATGCTTCAGAAGCCCAGAATTGTGGTAATGGTTTACGTTGTGTGGGTGCGTTGTTGTTGGCGCAAAGTCAAAAAGCCTCGTGCGAAGTCGCTTTGTCTGATCGCAGTATCCACATCGAACAAGGTGAACATGGCATTCGGGTTTACATGGGAAAAGCAGTCATTGTGGATCAAACATCGGCTTATGTGGATATTGATATGGGCAACCCGCATCGGGTGTATTTTGAAACCCCTCAATCGTTTCCCAAAGATCGCAACATTGAAATCATCAGTGGTGAGATTTTTGGCGAAGCAGCGGGTGAGCATATCTACATTGATATTATTGAGCGCGGTGTAGGGCCAACGCTCGCTTGTGGCAGTGGTGCTTGTGCGGTGGCCGCTGCGGTTTGGCTCAACGAAAATCACCACAACCCTTTGATGATTCATATGCAAGGCGGTGTGGTTACAGTATCAGGAACAAGTGACGCGCTTGTGCTTGAAGGGGATGTCACGTCTGTTTTTGTGGGTGATATTCAAATATAAACGTAGAGACAAGGCATGCCTTGTCTCTACGTTTATTTAATTACCTGCAACACAAAACGAATCTTGAAAGGAGGCTTTGAGCTTTCTTTTGAGTTCATCAATGACAGCATCATCATAAGTGGCCGTTTCTTGCACACCCCAAACCACATGAGGCCAACACACATCATCATGCCGCCGTCCCACAATATGAATATGCAATTGTGAAACCACATTGCCAATGGCTGCGGTATTGATTTTATCCACATGCTCATGCTCTTTGATAAATTGAGCCAGTAAATTGACTTGCTCTAAGCTCTCGCATTGCAAGGCCTCATCCAGCTCATGCAACTCTGTTTTATCCGTATTTGGAACCAAAATGAACCAAGGAAACAAAGCATTTTTATTTAACAACAAGACGCTGTGTGCAAAGTGCCCCAAGATATAAGTATCTTGTTGTAAACGTGGATCAAGTGGGATCATGGGTATCCTTTTTTTGATTTGTAGATGGATATACAACGATTGTTTTATTCATGTACACATCATGCCAGACGTGCGCCGAATTGAACTAATGATAAGACCTAAGAAAGTTTAAAAATATCTTTTCGACAACTTCGATAGAAGTGTTTAGTCGATGATCGCCTGATATTAAATGTAAAGAACAGTCAGCGTTTTTTGCGAATTTAATTGAGTTTTCAGGGGGAATAATATCATCAGACCAACCATGCACAATTTCAACATTGTTTTTACTGGTGTCAGGGTGGTTTTCATAGCCTTTTATAAACAAAGCGGGTGCTAGTAAAAATATTGCCGTTGCATTCACTTGCTCTGAAGCAACTAAGGAAACGTAGCCACCCATACTTGACCCTACAAGTAAGAAGTCATCTTTCTCATCCTTTAAGATATCAATCAGACGTTGCACTCGATGATCGGGGTCGTGGATACCTGAATAATCAATACTCTCAACAGTACACCCTTGACCTTCAGCGACCTTTGCGAGCCTTTTAATCTTATAGCCCCACGGCCCACTTTCTTTTCCATGTGAAAAATAGACTTTCATCTTGTGCCCTCTTTATTTGTACATAACGCCATACTTACTATATCGCAATGATCGCTGAGAACCCATTGATTATTGCGATATTTTTTACTCACGGCGTTGGCCTGCAAATCTAACAAGTGCAATCATCAAGAAAGCCAATAACCAAAACCATGTATTGTTGTTGGACTCTGCGGGTAATAAACAACCTTTACCGGGTGGTTGGATGAACGGTGCAGCACCGACCACAGGGGTGACGGGGATATTGTCGATGGCAACGGAGACAGGATCAACAATCACACCATTGGCCACACCATCTAAATCGGTGAGTGGATCGCCATCGGTCAAGGTCATGTCGATGGTGTTGCCATTAACGGTGACCCATGTTGATGCAGGTAGGGCAATATAGTTACCACCCATATCGACTTTGAATAACTTCACGGTGCCTGCAAGTGGGGAGGAGAAGGTCAAGCGGATGGTGGTGCTTTGACCCACTGCAACCGTGGTTGCATACGATAGGTTGCCGTAAGGGAAGCTATAGGTGCTGATGGGTGCGTTTACACCCAGTGGGGCGTAAGCCACTTGGGTTAATGTTTGGCCTGCACTGTAAATATCCACGGTGCCATTGACGATATTCATGCCTTTGGCAATGGCTGCGTTGTTGGCATTGTTGCCAGCTTCCAATACATCGGGGAGACCATCTAAATCGGTGTCGGTGGGGGCGTTAACATTGCCAATTTCAACCCAATCCAGAATGCCATCACCATCACTGTCTAAGGTGTTGCTGTAAGGATCAATGCCGATTGCAAGTGATTGGGAAAAGCTTAAGCCTGTACCTGAAGGTGCAAGTATGTTGGCTGCTCCAGCGATAAAGGCTGAGACGGTCACGGTGCTAGTGGCTGAGCCTGTGTTGTTGGCTGAATCGGTGGCCGCATAGGTCACGGTGGTTGTGCCCACAGGGAAGGTGGCTGGCGCATTGTGGGTCACCGTGGTGTAAGGATCGACATCATCCACAGCTGTAGCACTGGCTAAGATGAGTTTCAAAATAGCGAGCGTTGCGGCTGTACCATTGGCGGAACCTGCACTCACCGTGATGTTGTTGGGTGCTGTCACCACTGGCGGGGTTTGATTGATGAAAGGATCAACACGAATATTGGCTGTTGCGCTGGATGCATTTTGTTGATTATCCACACTGTTGAATGTAATCACGGTTGTGCCCACAACAAAAAGTTGGGGGGCATTGTTGCTGAGGCTTGGCTTGGGATCCATGTTGTCCACAGTGGTGGCTGCATTTAAAAAAGCGGCAATGGTTGGGTTGGTGATGCTGGTACCTGTGGCTGTGGTGGAGGCAACATAAATATCAACAGGTAAGTTGATGGTTGGCGCAAACACATCCATATAAGGTGAGATGACAACCGTACCCACGGCAACGCCAGTGTTGCCCGCAATATCGGTGGCATAAAAATCAATGGGTGTCGCTCCGACTTGGAAAAGGGTCGGTGGGTTGATGGCATTAACGGTGACAGAAGGATCAAGGTTGTCGGTGGCTGTACCGGCGTTGATAAAGGCCGCAATGCTCACATGTGTGGCGGGTGTACCTGCGATTGAAACCGCTGGCAGTGTTAAGGTATTGGGTGCTTGAACCACAGGTGCGATGGTATCGACAAAAGCCAATACTGTGACCGTGGCGGGTAGTAAGCTTTGGTTGGTCATGGCATCGGTGGCATAAAAATCAACGATGGTGGCTCCGATAGGAAAACGCACAGGTGCGGTGTTCATCACTGTCAGGTTGCCATCGACATTATCCAAGGCAGTCGCCGTATTAAAAAAGGCGGTGAGCGAGGCATCATTGGCTAAGGTGCCATAAGAATCAATGGCAGCAATGGTGATGTTGGCGGGCACGGTCAAGACAGGTGCAACATGATCGATATAAGCAAGCACAGTCACATTGGCTGTGGCACTGCTTAGGTTGTTGGCTGCATCGGTGGCTTGGAAAGTCACAGCGGTGGTGCTTCCTGCTGCAAAGAGGGTGGGTGCATTATAAGGCGAGGCTGCCAAGGCACCATCGACATTATCAAGCGCGCTTGCGCCATTGAAAAAGGCGGTAATATAAGGATCGGTCGCAAGGGTTCCTGTGGGAGATGCTGCGGTGACGCTAATGGCTTGGGGCAAGGTTAATATGGGAGCAATCACATCAATATAGGCTGCAATGGTGATATTGGCGGTTGCTGTGCCGAGATTGCCCACCGCATCGGTGGCATGAAAGCTGATCGGTGTAACCGTACCAGCAGCAAACAAGGTGGGAGCATTGTATGGCGAAGCAGCCAAGACACCATCAATATTATCAAGTGCAGTGGCAGCATTTAAAAAGGTTGTGATATAAGGGTCTGTTGCCAGTGTGCCTGTTGGGTTTGTGGCTGCGACCGTGATCGCTAGCGGGGGACTGACAACAGGGGCTCTGGTGTCGGAACTCACAACCACCAGACTGCTTGCAAAACCAGCGTTGCCAGTTTTGTCGGTGGCGATGAAATTCACTAACGTGCTGCCAATCGGAAAAAGAGCTGGGGCATTATAAGGTGAAACGGCTAAACCAATATCGACATCATCGAGGGCACTGGCTGTTGCAAAACGCGCGACAATACGGGGATCTGTGGCACTCAAACCATTCGTGTTGTTCAAGGTAACATAAAGATCAATGGGGGCCGTGACCACGGGAGCGGTGACATCAATCCAGCGGGTGACATCTAACGGGTAGGCATCAATAGTGAGGGCACTAGCAGCGATTTGTGCTGTGCTGGCATTGGGGTTCCAGTTATCAGGGTGACCATCGGCATCGGTATCAAGTGAGGCAGCTGGATCAAGGTTAAAGGCATCGACATGGGTTAAGCCTGTGGTTGAGTTCGCGGCACTCATGCCAAAAGTCCAGTTATTGGGAAAATGATCATTGTCGCTATCCAAACTGGCTGCGATATCGGTGGGAAAGGCATCGCTGGCATCAGATACTTGATCACCATCGGTGTCGATGTTCGTGGATGCTGTGCCTGTGAGATAGGTTTGGATGGTATAAGCTGTATTGGCAGCTTTGGTGGTGTTGGATACCGCAATGAAATACGTGCCTGCACTTGGGGTTAAAATACTGATGCGTTCCATACCATCGCTGCGTGCTGACGTTAGGGTGTAGGCATCTTGGGCAGGGCGACTGCCAAATTTAGCACTTAAATCAATATTGGCTGCGGATGTGGTGGCAATCACGAGTTCGGGCATATTGGTAGGAACTTGCACATGAAAATAATGCACATCGTCTTGGCCATCGAGTTGAATGGTATTTTGTGTCACACGGCCATCGCTCATTAAACCACCGATTTCAATTTCAAATGGGCGTGTGACGGTGTAATTGGTGGCATTGATGGTGAGGCTAAGGGGTAGGCGATAATGCTGGCTTAAGTTGGCGGCTAAACTCAAATTGAAAGCTGTCGCTGAAGCTGTGTTGGCACCTGTGGCTAAATTGGGATAAGTCACGGTGGGATTGTTGATGGTCACATTTAGGTCTGCACTGCTTAAGGTCGCTGAAATCACCGTGGTATTTTGCCAGATGTTTTCAAGGTCAACCCATAAATTAACTGTTTCACCTGCATCCAATTGGCCATTGTTGTTGGCAGCCAAATCATCAATGCGGACTTGGCGAATGACGAGCACAGGTTGCGTGACCACACTTAAAGCGCCTGTGGCATCGGCATGGCCACCTGTGGCTGTGAGGCCTTTGCGTGATGTCGTGAGTTGATTGGCGGCTAAGCCTGCGGCGGCCATGATACGGCCTTTCATTTCTTGGGCTGTGGCGGCGGGATTAAAGGTTTTGATCAAGCCAGCAATACCTGCCACATAAGGTGCAGACATTGAGCTACCATTCATAAAACCATAGCTTAAACCGTTTTGTTTGTTGTTGGCATAGAGTGCAGAAGTCGCGGGGTGCAGGGTGGTGTAGATAGACGTTCCTGGTGCGGCAAGGTCAACAGAAGAAAGACCAAATTGGCTCCATGTGCTTAAATTGTTGTTGGCTGTAGAAGCGGCAACACTCAAGATATTGTTTAAATCATAAGAAGAAGGGTAATCGGCCGTATCATCATTGTTGTTCTCATTGTTGCCAGCAGCGGCAACAACTAAAATACCTGCGGCTTGCAAGCGTGTGAAGGCAGCGAGTTCAGCTTGAGAAAACTGTCCTCCACCAAAACTAATATTAACAATGGTGACCCCTTGTGCGATGGCATAATCAATGGCGGCAATTTCACTGGCAACATCCAGACTGATGCGCAAAGGCATGATGCGTGTTGTCCAGTTTACGCCTGCAATACCAAGACCATTATTACCCACAGCACCAATCACACCAGCCACAGCCGTACCATGACCATCGCCATAAATATCGACACCAGAAGGATCAGCATCATTGGCATAAAAATCCCAGCCATGAATATCATCAATAAAGCCATTCAGATCATTATCAAGGCCATCACCAGCAACTTCAGTGGGACTCAGCCAAATGTTGGCGGCTAAATCAGGGTGAAGCATATCAACACCATCATCTAAAACGGCAATGACGACTGCTGTACTACCTGTGTTGTTGGCCCAAGCGGTGGGCAACTTCATATCCACACCCACAGTGCCATTAAATGCTGCGCCGACTTCACTATAGGCATCATTGATCAATTGGCCTGTGTTGGATAAGGCCCATTGTTGGTTAAATAAGGGGTCAGTAGGCAATAGGCTAGGGTAGCGTTGGTAATTGGGTTCGGCATAGCTGATATTGCCTAAGGCAATCAGCTGATTAATAATCGTTTGAAGGTTGCTATTGGCAGGAAGTTTCCATTTTTCTAAGCCTGTGACACTTGAAAGAACACTCGCATTGGCTTGCAGGGTAGTCTGCAATAAAAGACGTTGTTGTGCGGTTGCTTGAACATTAAACTGTACCAGTAATTCGTCTGGAACATAGTTTTGAACATTGTTGAGCACAGCAGCATGTGTTTGGTAGGCGAATAAAAAGCAGAAAAGAATAGAAAAACAAATGTTTTTTGTTGTGAGTAATAGAGATGAAGCAGCTTGCCACGGTCGCATGGTATTTTCCCCTTAAGCAATTAAAAATCCAATTTAATCGCTAAACTTATGGTTTTACTAAAAGTAAGCAATGACTTTTCTTGAGGTGTGATGGGTATATCAAGGCTATTTAGACGCTAATTTCCTTAAAAAGCATGGTGTTCAATGCTTTACAAAATAATACCGACCTAAAACGACGGTCAAGATGCCGCCCAAAACGAGTAAGCTAGAAAAGATAAGCCGTGTCGTGATTGCTTCAGACACAAAGAGAACACCACCCATCGCCGCAATGATTGGAACGGATAACTGGACGACTGCCGCCTCAGTTGTAGATAGGCCAGCCAATGCCATATACCAAATGGTGTAACCTACCGCTGAGGCAAGTGCACCAGACATCACAGCCAACACAAATCCTTCAAGCGAAAGATGAATGCTTAGTATCGCAATCAAGGCGAGCACGACCACGAAAGGAGCCGTCAGCTTGAAATTAGCAGCCGTATCTCTGAGTGGGTTCGTTGATCCACGACCAGCCAGTGAATAAGCTCCCCATGCAATGCCAGATACGCCCATTAAACAGAAACCAAAGATGCTGGGTGTTGTCATGGTGGGGTAGACCAAATACACAAGCCCAGTGAAGGAAATGGCGATTCCCAACCATTCCGATATGTGTAATTTATTGCCATTGATGATGCTGGCAATGATCATGGTTAACTGAACCGCACCAAACAACACAAGTGCGCCCGTTCCAGTGTCTAATGTCACGTAGGCGAATGAAAATGTGACAGCATATAAAAATAGCGTTAAAGCAGCCCACCAGCTACCATTTTTCGTTTCAGCGATGTCCTTTATTTTTGTTTTCTTGAGGTTAAGGAGAATCACAAACATGGCGATGCCAGACAGCAGGCGGATGACTGTAAAGCTTGATGCGTCAATGGTCTGATCTTTCAATGCCATGCGGCACAACACAGAGTTTGCCGCAAATGCAATTAACGCCGTGATGGTGTACCCGAAGGTCTTCATATCTCTAGGTAGGATTTCGCTCACAAAAACACCTCCTGTTGAATAAGGTTAAAAAACAATGAGGAATCCTAATCTTCCTGAAACTTTTGATCATAAGCCGCTTGCCACTCTTGGGTGCTGCTACCTGTTTCTAGCTCGATACCTATTAATTGCGTTAAGGCTTGATCAAACACGTCTTGATTGAATACGGCTTGTTCTCTTGCTTGCAAAAGAATGGGGAAGTCAATTTGGTGCTGACCGTGTGTTGCCAGTGTTCCTGCGAGTTTTGCAGCGGTTAAATGATTGGCTTCTTGCACCAATTTCCGAATATTCTTCAGGTCAATAGGTTCTTGTTTTAATGCATGAATGATGCTGATCCCTGGGCCAGATAAGCCCCATGATATCACATAATCTGAGTCTGTGCGTGTGGCATGAATCCAGCCAGAATAAGCGATCAATAGACACAAGGCTGTCATGCCAATACTGGAAACGATGCTATAGTGAAATATATGATTTTGATCCCAACGTTGGCGTGTTTTTTTGCGTAATAACTGTATTGAAAGTTGCAGTGGACCTAATAAAAGGAAGAAGGAAAGAAAGGGCGCAACACCAAGTGCAATTTCGAGGGTAAGCATACTCAAAGCCAGCACAACGGATAACCAGCCGCGGACGAGAAGTCTGGGTTGAAGTGGGTCTTGACTGGAAATGATGGATGCAGCAACGAACCAAAAAATGGGAAAAAGTAACCAGACATGTACAGGTGGAAGGACATAATCCACATAAGCCAAGGTGCAGGTTCCACAGCCAAAAGCCGAACCAGGGGAGGTAAGTAATAAAAAACATAGGAAAATGTATATCTGTTTGGGCATGATCACTATCCTTGGTGTGCTGTTGAGCATGCACTGTGCTTTATTGCATGGGAACTTTCAATCGGTAGTGATCATAAAAGTCGAGTTCACCTTTTCTAAAGTCACGCAAGGCACGACCTTCTGAGAAATGCCAAAAAAGTTGTAGGGCGATGCTGCTTTGATTTTGGTTAAAGTCATGCGTGAAGCTTAATACCCATGTTAATATGTCAAGATTATCATGCCAAGTTAAGCCATTTAGCGTCACATTAATTTGATGGTTGGTATAGGATTTGGCTCTGTTTTTATCTGCACGAAACCAACGCCATTGATACTGTGCTTTGGCTTGCATATCCCCTAAAATTTGATGCCACGACAAACGCAAGCCCAAGTGATCAGGGTTGAGCAGAAAAAGGTTTTCATTGGAAGTGATAAAGGCATGTGCTTTGAACTGGCTATCCAACCAAGGTTGATAGCGCCAAGTATCGGATAACTTCAGGCCATAGAGATGATTGGCTTTGTAGAGGCTAAACACATCACGGTCACTATTGGGGCGGGGTTGATTGAGGTGGCTGAGGTAACGGCCAAAGAGACTGAACTTAATGCGTTGGCTGTTGTTTTCATCCCATTTTTGTTGATAACTCAAGCCGAGTTGAGTGGTGGCTGACCATGCGGGTTGTTGAAAGAAACTTGTGCCGCGTAATTCAAGTTGGACGGGCCATGCCAATGCAGTGTAGTTCAATTGACCTTTAAGGCCGAGCACCGAAGCTGTACTATGAGGTCGAATAAGCATGGTTTCTTTTTGGTATAAGCGGCGATCCTCATCATAAAAACGATGGCTTAATGATAGCTCTGGAAAAGAGCCCCCTTTGTTTTTCTGGGTGATATCTTCTTGTTGTAGGTTTTGATTGATCCATGCAAGACCTAGACTCCAAGTGCCATCTTCTTGGCCGCCCAATTCAAAATTATTTTGAGGGATGTGCTGTTGTTGCGTGCTCTTTTTGAGTTTAAGCAAGTTTTGCGCGGCTTGAGGGCTTGGTGGGGCTTTGATGATGTGGATGCTGGTGGGGTTTGTCTCAACTTTTGGCATCAATTGATAAATACGATACAAGGCATGATCGGATGTGGTGCTGAGTTCTATGTCGTGCCAACCTTCAGACACGGCATGGTATTGGCTATGGGTTCGACCTTTTTTGTAAAGGTCTATGCGTAACCATTGCGGGCCGCGCATATTGAGATGAATGGACTCATCGGCTGTGGCAACATGGTAAAGGCGTTCATATTGATTGGGAATAAGTTTTAGTTGGCCTTTTTGTTGCTCATATACGGTGATTTGAGAAAATTGATTGGGTATAGGGTTGTGGATACCGACCCGAAAAGATTGCTCTCCTGTGGGAATATGAATGCGCTGACTGCCGTGCTGAAGTACTTTGTCGTTGTCATGGATATCATGGTATTCTAAATCTTGCGCTTGTGCTGGGATAAATTCAGGCTGTGTATGCTGACTTTTAACGATGAATGTTTTGGCTCGGTAATTGCGCATGGCAAAGCCTTGTTGGGCATAGCCAAAAATCATAAAGTGTTGATCAGAACTCACAGGCATCAACACTTTGCGAATCGCTAAGGCTGGGCTTTCAGGTTTCCAGCCTTGATGGCTGATGCGATGTAAGCCTGCACTTTGTTGCACATGTGAAAGTCGCTTCCAATGCCAAGTTTGCTTGAGCCTAGAGATGAGTAGGCTGGACTCATGAAAGTTTGGGTAAGATTTTGCCAAAGCCAAGGCTTGAACACGTTCTTTTTCTTGTTCGCTTGATTGATGTTCGATACGCCACAGTAATTCGGTTATTTGTTGGCGAATATCGGTTTTATGCGCATGGATGACAGCACCATGCTGCCATATGACACCTTCTTGTGTGGGTTCTGGTTTGAGATATACCCGATGACCTGCTTGTGCTTTGTTAGCCGCATGCTTGAGCAAGTCTTGAAATGGTGTTTGGGCTGAGGGCTTGGCTATGGCAAGAGGAGATATGATTTCTGTGCTGGGTAATAAAGTGATGCAAGCAGTATGCACACAGGGTTGCCGTGCTGTGTTCGTCGGGGTTTGCAGAGCTTGTTGTAATGTCTGGCGCGAAAGTGGTGCCAAGACTGAGAGGGGAATATCCGCTTGTTGGCTGAAGATGCCGATCAACATATCATGTTGTTGGGCTTGCACACGAATCTGATGTAAGCCTGCACCAACATCATAATATATGTGCTCTTGTTGCCCGACTTGTGTTTGAGGGGAGCCGATGACGTTGAAGAGTTGGCTGGCTTGGTTGTTGGCAATCAGGACATGCGTTTGTTGGTCTTTTTCTTCAATGCTTAACCAATCATTGAGTGGCTCTTGTTGCGCCTGTGTGTGAATGGGTCTTATTTTTAACCAAAGACGTTTGGGACCCATCACCGTAAAAATCAATGGCGTTTGGCTAGTGGCGCGCACGTTGCTTATGATTTTGCCTGTGAGCTTGTTTTGCATGCTCTGTGTGCCTGCAAAACCTTCTATGATGTTGTGTTCTTCTTTCCAGACCTTGAGATCTGGCTGTGACCATGTCTCCCATTGTTCTAATATTTTATAGCTGCTTTTCAAATGCGCATGTTGCATTTCATGGCTAATCTTTTGACCTGACTTGAGACTTGTGATGAATGCTTGACCATCGCGCCCTGCTTGCTGCCAAAATTGAATGGCTAAGTCATACTTTCCTTGGTCTTGAGCGCGCAGTCCACGCCACAATGCCGCATTGTGTGCGGGCATACGGTTTAGGGTGTCGTTAAAGACTTGCCACCAATGCAGGTGCCAAGCGGCACGCATCAGTTGATCTGTTTGACGTTGGGCGGCTGGTAAGGCCAGTTGCAGCATCATAACTTTGCGGTATTGACCTTGGTTGAGCCACGCCTGACTCAATGCCAAAGCATGTTGAATACTAGGGTCTCGCATGAAAGCCACCGCACTCAGGCGTGTGAGGGCAGCGGGTTGATGTTGATAGCGTTGTTGTAATAAGCTCAAGGCAGCCTGTTGCTCTGCTTCATTGCCGTATAAGAAGAGACCCTTCATGCGTTTTTCTGCCAAATAAGGTTCATTGAGGCGTTGCAAGAGGTGAATGCTTTTACGCTCAGCTTCTAGCTTGTATTGCGTGGTTTTTGCTAATTTCCGCCAGTTTTCAAGGGCTAATAGCCATTGATTATCCTGTTCAAGTTCGAGGGCTTGTTGATAAAGGTGATTCCAATCCATGCGAGCGATTATGGTGGGTCGTGGTGGCGCGATATGTCTTTGAAATGCCTTATTCTGTTCTTGCAGTTCATGGCCAAGCATGAACCATGCATTGTATAAATCAGATTCAGCAGCATGGCTGGGCTTTGTGTTTTGTTGTAAAAAAGATGCAAAGGTAGAAAGCCCTTGTTTAGTTAGCTGACTCATGGCTTCTCGGTAGTTTGATTCAGACATCTGAAAAGCTTTGCTTACACGGTATTGGATGGCCACACGCGCTGCCTTGTCTTGTGGTGACCATAACTGAATGCGTTGTACATGAGGCGGCAATGCCACTTCAATGATGGCAACTTCTCTTAGGGGTAGCGGTGTTCTTTTTGAGCCAAATGGAGCGGCTAGGGTGGAGGGGGTTGAAAATTGTTTGGCCAAAATGGCAAGACCAGCTTCACTCATACTGGGTTGGTGTGCATAGCTGGGCGCTTGGGGGTCTAAATGCAATGCTCTGCTTTCTTGGTCATCAAGGCGTAAAAAATATTGATGATCTTGTGGGCTGTGTGGGTTTATTTCGACCACGATACGTAAAACCGACATGGCCATACGCTGGCCTAGCTCGTAGCTCTGCGCGTTCTTTTGGGTGCTTGATAGCGGGTAAAAGGTGCTTTTATTCAAACGTTTTAAAAGGTCGTCATGTTGGCGCATATCCACCACAAGATTTTGTTCTTCTCGTTTCAGAGGAGCCAAGTGGGTAGTATGAAAATAAGCTGTTTCCACTTTGCCTGTGGGGTTAGTCTGAGGGTGTAAGGTGCGATAAAAGCTATGCCGACCAAACAATTGTTGTGCCACCGTTTGGATTTGTGGGGCACCTTGGCGAGCCTTGGCAGCTTCTTGCATGATTTGGGCAGCGATTAATGCACCGTCGCTGTAGCGGTTGTTGCGCACAAGGTGAAAGGCCGCTTGTTCGCGTTGTGTGGCCTGCTTTGGGGCATGATTGCTTAATTGAGTGAGCGCATTTTGATGAAGTCGCCAATGTGAGGCGAGGGCATCGCTTGTGCTGTATGGATCGTGAAAGGTTTCGTTTAAGGCTGGGGGTGCATTGAGGTCAGGAAACAACCATGCATCATCTTCTTGTTTTAATAAGCGCAATAACACGGCTTGGTTGGATGCAATGCCTAGTTGGTGTTTCCCTTTGGGTAATTCAAAAAAAGATTGTTGCTGTTCGCCTGTTAAGATGACTTTGTTATTGGCATAGAGAACTTTGATGCGTTCAGAGGCTGTGGATAAATCCAAGACACGCCAAGGCTTTTGATCAAGGTATAAGGTGATGCGGTAGTCTTGATCAATGCCTGCTTCGTGGTCGGAAAAGACCAAACGACTTTGCAGCATAAAGCGGCTTCCGTGTTGGGAGATAGTTTTTTTTTCGTGTGCATTGAGTCGCCAAAAGCTTTGTTGTTTCTTATTGAACTGCTCTTCAAGTAAAAGGGATGATGAGTCGAGCGGAATGAGTTCGCGATAAAGCTGTTGCTGACGATCAAGGATGGGGCGTGATATAAAGAGAGCAATCTCAATGCCTTTGGCGGCTGTTTTTGGGCAATGAATTTTGGCGATCCAATCGTGTTGGCTGTTGTATTGGTAGTGTGAATCGTGGTCTTGATTCTGGTCTTGATTCTGGTCTTGATGCTGGGCTTGATGCTGGGCTTGATGCTGGGCTTGATGCTGGGCTTGATGCTGGGCTTGGAGCTTGATAAAGAGTGATTGACCATGTGAGGCAAAGACTTGGATGTCTGCGTCTTGAAGCTGCTCATCTTCATGGTGCAGGCGTAACATTTGTTGTTTGGCTAAGCGCACATAAGTGGATTCACCTGCTTCTAGGTGGATGGTGTGCATGCCCCATGCTGTATTGTATGTTGGTTCCTGTTGACTGCTCAAAGCTTGTTGATTTTCAATATTATCCCAACGCCATGCAGGGCCTTGGCGTGTTTCAAGCAAGTGTAGTTGCAGTTCATCCAGTTGGGCATAAGCGATATGACTATGGGGAAAACTAGAGCCCAACAAGAAAATAAGAATAATCCATGATTTTATAGACATTGTAATAACGCATGTTGCATATCGGTGTTGTGGCGCAGTGTTTTACGGGTTTCAAAACTCATTTCTAAATGAATAAAGCTATGATGGCGTTGCTGGACGATATACTTTGCAATGACGTTGGTGGTGCCACCTAGCTCTTGCACATCAGTGGGGTAGATTAAGATAGATTGTGTTTGATCTCTTTTGAGGCAATGCGCCAAGTTTTGCAAAGTTCGGCTGGGGTATTGTTGACCGCTACTGAGTATCATGTCGGCTTGTTGCGCGCTGATGCTTTGACGTTTTTTTTGGGAAAACCCATGCAGTTGCAAGGTTTTACCTTGCGGGTATGCTTGTATAAAAGCATGGCTAAAGGCTGTGAAGAAGGTGTTGTCTCGGTGGGCTAAGTCAGCATCAACCCTTTCAGAGTCGGCAAAGTAGTGGCGTGGCACGGTATTCCAAGCAGCTGCTTTGGCATGGCTCTTTTGAAATAGTTTTAAGGCTATGCGGCCTGTGTGCAAATCTTTGAAGGCATGCGGTGCTTGCAGAAGCAGTGCATGGTTTTCCTCTGAACGAATAGCAAAAAAACCACGACCATGATATTGATTGTTTTGTTCTTGAATGACAATGAAAGCTTGTCCTTTTTTGTGAAGGTATTTGACTTTCATACCCAAACTTTCCCATGCCTCTGGGTTGCTGTTGTTGTTTGTGAATAGGTCGAAGAAAAGCTGTGTTGCTTGTTCAACTTGGTATTGGCTGGGTTGAACAAAGACACCTTGGCGGCTTTCTTTCCAAGTTTGGTTTAAGCTATCGGCATGAACCCATGATAAAGGGCATAAACACAAGATAAGAAAACACAGTATTTGAATCATAAGTCTCCCCAGTAACAATCGCTATACTGAAGCTTTGATCATGAAATTAAAACTGAAATAAGATTAAAAACGTCATCATTAAAAAAGAATCATGAACTTGTCATCTTTCTTAAAGCTTCGGTTTATAGCTTCTCACCTATCATACAGAGAGAGGAACTTGATTATGAACGAACATTGCCCAGATTGCGGATACCACGATTCAGAAGGTTGTCAGTGTCCACACTAAGAAAACGGTAAGACTCATTTCAAGCAGGGCTTTTAAGCGCTGCTTTTTTTATTCTGTGCTATGGATCAAGATAAGCGGTTTATCCCATAAGAACAAAGGGATTTCTGTTGTGGAACTCAGGCGTGCAAGTTGTGCGTTGCTGAGTTTACCCAAAACGATTGATTTTTCTTCTACCTTTCCTTCTAAGTGACCTTTTTCAATGAGTGACTTTATTCTATCAGCATCAGGTAACCAGATGAGAATATGATCACCATCATTTTCAATTCTTGCCCAAAGGTAATTTGCTCCTTTCTTGGCATCTTCTTCACGCACACTGACCATCTTCCATGTGCCTACTTTGCGCACAAATGCTTTGACAATTTGCATGCTAAAGTTCTTTTTCCCACCTTCTTCAATCCATGCTAAGCGCAAAATACCTTGGCTACGACTCACCACATGCACATGTAAAGCACCTTCAGGGTGTGTCCAAACCCCATCCCAATCAGCGCGTTTTAACTTGACAGGTTCGCTGCCGACTTGTTGGATGCTCATCACACTATGACAAGCTGTTAAGATGAATAGAAGGCTTAGAAAAAGGCTTGTTTTGATGAAGATACGTTTAAAATTCATAGTTTAGCTCATCGTGGTCGAGATAAGGTTGTGGGGTCAGTGCTAATCCAACCCCATGAAAAGACGTTTAGGTGAGACGAACAGGAATGCCTTGTACGTGTAAGTGCTCTTTGGCTTGATTGATGGTGTATTCGCCAAAGTGAAAAATGCTGGCAGCAAGCACTGCACTGGCTTTGCCTTCACCCAAACCTTGGGCTAAGTGCTCTAAATTTCCCACGCCACCAGAAGCAATCACAGGAATACTTACGCCATCACTCACTTGTTGGGTTAGGGCAATATCGTAACCTGCTTTGGTTCCATCGGAATCCATGCTGGTTAATAAAATTTCACCTGCACCAAAATCAGCCATTTGT
This sequence comes from Mariprofundaceae bacterium, assembly GCA_030950585.1. Taxonomy (GTDB): domain Bacteria; phylum Pseudomonadota; class Zetaproteobacteria; order Mariprofundales; family Mariprofundaceae; genus JAUZRG01. Next base: position 21,580 of record JAUZRG010000092.1, read on the forward strand.
TTGGCCCATGAAATGGCATTGATACCTGTGGGTTTGCGGCCACCGTGGGTAAAGCATTCCCAATGATCATCCACACGCTTGGCATCGACAGCCACCACAATGGTGGATGAACCAAAACGCTGTGAAGCTTCGCGCACCAATTCAGGCTGAAAAATAGCAGCGGTATTGATGGAAACTTTATCTGCACCTGCATGCAAGAGGTTTTCAATGTCTTTCAGGGCTTTTACACCACCACCGACGGTGAGGGGCATGAATACATTTTCAGCCACGCGCGTGACCACATCATAAAGGGTGTCACGGGTTTCCACAGAAGCACGAATATCTAAAAAACAAAGTTCATCTGCACCTTGTTCATCATAGCGAATCGCCGCTTCGACAGGGTCGCCAGCATCGATAATATCAACGAACTGAACGCCTTTGACCACCCGACCATGCGCAATATCTAGGCAAGGGATAATACGTTTAGATAGCATCGGTTAAGGCCTTTACTGTTGCAGCAAAATCAAGGGTGTCTTCATAAATAGCACGGCCTGTGATGGCTCCACAAATACCATCATTAGAATGTTTGCTAAGTTCGATCACATCGTCATAACGTGTGATACCACCAGAGGCAATGATAGGAATATTAACACTTTGAGCTAAGCGGTGGGTTTCTTCAATATTGGGGCCACTCAACATGCCATCACGGGCAATATCAGTATAAATAATGGCAGAAACACCATCGTCTTCAAATTTCTTGGCAAGGTCAACGGCATCCTGTGTGGTCACATCGTCCCAACCATGCACGGCCACTTTGCCACCCTTAGCATCAATACCAACGCAAATTTGATTGGGGAATTCAGCACAAGCTGCTTTGACCAATTCGGGGTTAGACACAGCAATAGAACCTAAGATCACACGTTCAATACCAAGTTCTAAGGTCGATGCGATGGTGTTTAGATTACGCAAGCCCCCACCGAGTTGCACAGGAATGTTCATGTGTTTACAAATCTCAGCAACCGCTTGGCGGTTTTCTGGTTTTCCAGCAAAAGCACCATCCAAATCAACAAGGTGCAAACGTGTTGCACCAAGGTTTTGCCAATGTTGTGCCATCTTAGCAGGGTTATCACCATAGACGGTTGCATCTTGCATGCGTCCTTGGCGTAGGCGAACACATTGACCTTGTTTGAGATCAATCGCGGGAATAAGTTCAAAAGTATTCATGGGTTCCATGTTGTAAAGGCCTCTAGCATTGCCAAGCCTGCGGCCTGACTTTTTTCAGGGTGAAATTGCACACCGAGTATATTATCTTTTCCAATCGCTGCGGCAAAGGGATGATTACCATAGCTACAAGCAGCTTGAATATGTTGGGGATTCTTGGGAACGCACACATAAGAATGCACATAATAACATTGCTTAGCACGTAAACTTGCCAAGACAGGGTGTGCTTCTGTTGCAGGAATCACATCATTCCAACCCATATGGGGAATTTTGATGCCATCTTCTGTGAGGTGCGCAGGAAAATGTTTAACAGAACCTGCGATGACACCTAAGCCCTTGTGCTCACCAAATTCATATGATTCATCTAATAAGATCTGCATGCCCAAGCAAATACCCAAATAAGGTGTGCCTGAACGCATGGACTCTAAAAGGGCTTGATCTAAATCATTTTTTCTCAGCGATGCGATGCAGTCACGAAATGCACCAACGCCCGGTAAAACAATGCGAGAAGCATCTTTGAGGTCATCGGGTGTGGTGGCAATGCGTACTTTTCCACCCACTCGTTCAAGGGCTTTTGCCACTGAATGGATGTTTCCCATGCCATAATTAACTAATGCTATTGTCATGATTGTTCCAATATTTTTGTTGTTTTAGGGGATGGTACGTCTGAATGATTGGAAAACAAGTTTAAGGGCTTTATCTTGGTGGATAGTTCGACTACAGCTGAATCAAATCACCAATCTGTAGGGTGCAATAACCAACGGGCATTGCACCACCCAAGCTTCACGACATAAAATAACTTCAAGCTGTATCATCATCATTTTGGTGTCATGTCTTTCAATGATGACACCTTACGATGGCTCAATCAAATGGCTGATCATATCGTTCACTATGACCTTGTATCTTAGCCTGTTTTTGCTTACGCTAAGCAGCCATTAAAAACAGATCCTCGAAACGACAAGTAAGGAAATGAATGGGCAGGTGCTTGTTTAATATTAAAAAATGACAAACTCAGGAACCAGAGGCACATGTTTTTTATAAGTCAGACGATACTGAAATGAAAGGAATATCATGGTTGATCAAGATAATAAAAAACTAGCAGTTCTCATTGATGCGGATAATGCTCAGGCGGTCGTTTGTTCAGAATTGCTCGCTGAAATTGCAATATATGGCACTGCGAATATTAAACGGGCTTATGGGGATTGGACGACAACAAACCTTAAAAGTTGGAAAGATTATTTGCTTAAACACGCAATCCAGCCGATTCAGCAATTTAGTTATACCATCGGAAAAAATGCAACGGATTCATCCATGATTATAGATGCAATGGATTTGCTTCATGATCAAAAATTAGATGGCTTTTGTATTGTTTCCTCAGATAGCGATTTTACGAGGCTTGCCACTAGAATTCGTGAAGAAGGATTGGTTGTCTATGGGTTTGGTGAGAAAAAAACACCTAAACCCTTTGTGTCGGCATGCGATAAGTTTACTTATACGGAAGTTCTAAGGCGTAGTAAAAATAATAGTGAGGTCACTAAACAAGTTGATACTGATCTCAAAGAAATTTTAATCATGGCCATCAGAGCGGTATCTAAAGAGGATGGCTGGGCTCCATTATCTGGGGTGGGAGGTTATATTAATAAAAACTACCCTTCATTTGACTCTAGGAATTATGATTATGATAAGCTAGGGCAATTAATAAAATCAGTGGACTATCTCGATGTTGATGAACAAGCATCCTCAGCAGGTTCACAGGTCATTCATATTTATATTAAATTGAAGAAGTGACTTCTAATAAGCAACGAATATTGCACGACTCAAGCTTCTCGAAACTAAAAATAATGAAACCTTAGGTGCGTTGAATTATTGACTTGGTAATATTGAATGGTTGCAGGTGATAGAAAATATGAAAGGTGTTTGTTTATGAAAAAAGTGTTGAAAACTCGAAATCTTGTGGTGCTGCTTGTGACCTTTCTTATTTCAGGCTGTGGCGGCGCACATTGGGATGCTAAAACGCAAGATAAATCTTATAAAGATTTGTATTCATCCATTCAAGAGAATCAACGGCAGGCTTGCTTAAGGCAGAAAGGTTTGCCAAGAGATTGTTCAAATAGAGATAGAATTTCCTATGAAGATTATAAAGAAGAGCGCGAATCAAAGTGACGTTGGTTTGAAAAATAATGATGGAAATAATCAAGAGTGGTCTGACTGAGAGAAGGGGAGGCCATTCAGCTATCCCCCCCTATTTCCTATTTCTTTAATTGACTAAAATCCAACTCTAAAGCTTCACCCAACCAAATCGCTTCATCACGATGATCTGCCACAAGATCATCGCTCATGGGATGAATCAAAACGGAGTGGTTTATTCTGTTTCTTTCTAACCATTCCATTATATTCATGAGGTAACAGTCGATAAACTGTATTTGAAACATGCCTTGTGGGTGTGGGCCCATAGGTTCATCGTGCATGAAGCCCAAGCGGTCGATGGGTAACTCTTCATGCAATATTTGTTGATGAATCTGTTGGGCTTGTTCTTTGTTTTCAGTGTTATAATAAATATGGGCGTGATACATGACGCTTATAAACAACCTTTGGTGGATGGAATACCTTTTTGGCGATCATCATAAGCCACAGCCATGCGTAAGGCACGACCCAAAGCTTTGAAGATGGTTTCTGCAATATGGTGATTGTTGCGACCACGTAAGCAATCAATGTGTAAGCTAATGCGGGCATGATTGGCCAGTGCTGCAAAAAATTCACGAAACAAATCAATATCAAAATCACCAACGCGCTCGCGTGGAAAGTTCACATGATACTCAAGTGAAGGGCGGCCTGAGAAATCTAAAACCACCCTTGATAAGGCTTCATCCAAAGGCACATAAGCATGACCATAACGCACGATGCCACGTTTATCGCCAATGGCTTTGTAGAATACTTCGCCCAAACAAATGGCAATGTCTTCGACGGTGTGATGATCGTCAATTTCGTGATCACCTTTAGCAACCAATTGAATGTCTATCAGGCCATGACGTGCGATTTGTTCCATCATGTGATCTAAAAAAGGCACGCCACTTTGAATGCTTGAGTTGCCATCACCATCAAGGTTGATGCTTAATGAAATTTTTGTTTCTGCTGTGTTACGTTCGATTGATGCTTGTCTCATGCTGGGGTGGCTTCCGTTAGTAGTTGTAGAAAATAATCGTTTTCATCGTTTGTGCCGATAGTGACCCGTAAACAGTTTTTTAAACTGGGATGGCTACCGTGTAGGTTCTTAATTAAAAGACCATTGGATTTGAGTGTTTCAAAGGTGGCATTGGCATCTGGGCAACGAAAGGTCAGAAAATTACTTTTCGAGGGGTAGACATCAATATTCGTGAGTTGATGTAAGGACTGAAAGACCTTTTCACGATTTTCGCATATATCTTTAATTTGGGCATCAAAAACATCACTGTGCTTGAGCAAAAAAGATGCTGCTGCTTGGGTGAGGACATTGATATTATAAGGCATTCTGATTTTATTGAGATGATCGATAATACTCGGGTCTGCAATCAGGTAACCAAGACGCAAACCAGCCATGCCCATTTTAGAAAATGTGCGGCTAATGATGACATTATGGCTAATAAGGTCTAAAAATTGATGATCTGAAAAAGGCAAATAAGCTTCATCAATGACCACTAGTCCACCAAAATTTTTAGCAATTTTGGTGACTTCATCTTGATCCCACAAGTTGCCTGTGGGATTGTTTGGACAAGCTAAAAAAACAATGGATGCTTTTTCACGCACACAAACATGCAAGACATCTTTGGCATTAAGCGAAAAATCCTTGGCTAAAGGCACTTCAGAAATTTGACGCTGCAACCACTTGGTAATAAGTTTATACATCACAAAGGTGGGCGAGGGTACAACACATGTACCACTTTCAGCTGAAAGTAGTAATAGTTGAATCAATTCATCGGAACCATTGCCAAGTAAAATTTGATTGGCATTGACCCCATCTCTTTTGGCAATCTGTTCACGCAAGGACAACATGCTTGAATCAGGGTAGCGATTAATGGCAACTTTGGATAAGTGTGTGGCCAAATCTTGCTGTAAGGCTTCAGGTAAAAGATAAGGGTTTTCCATCGCATCAAGCTTAATAAGGCCTTGATGTTCGGGCACACTATAACTACGCATTTTGCGAATATCAGAACGGATCATGAGCTTTCAATATCTTTAAGGCGGACTTCGATGCTTAGGGCATGGGCAGACAAGCCTTCGCGGTGAGCGAGGTGGATAGCAGCAGAGCCAAGGTTTCTTAATGCTTGGGCACTACCACGTAAAATACTGCTTTTCTTCACAAAATCATCGACGCTAAGAGGCGAGGAGAAGCGTGCGGTGCCATTGGTGGGTAACACATGGTTTGGACCAGCAACATAATCACCAAGGGCTTCAGCCACATGGTGACCTAAAAAGATCGCGCCTGCATGCTTGATAAAAGGCAATAATAAATCAGGATCATCCATAGCCAGTTCTAAATGTTCGGGAGCGATGGTGTTGATAATATCAGCAGCTTCACTTAAATCGTGAACATGAATCATTGCACCATGATTTTGCAAAGAGGCTTTGCAAATCTCACTTCTTGGCAGGGTTTTGAGGTGTTCGTGAATGGCTGCTTCCACATCATTGATCAATTGTTGATCTGTGGAGATAAAAATACTTTGGGCAGCTTCATCATGTTCGGCTTGTGATAAGAAGTCAGCAGCCAACCAAGTGGGTTCACCACTGTCTGCCATGACAACGATTTCAGAAGGACCCGCAATCATATCAATGCCACAAGTACCAAAGACTTGACGCTTGGCAGCAGCAACAAATTTATTGCCAGGGCCAACGACTTTATCCACTTTAGGGATACTTTCTGTGCCATAGGCAAGTGCAGCGATGGCTTGTGCGCCACCGACAGCAAAAACACGGGTCACATTGGCAATATGAGCCGCAGCCAAGACGAGTTCATTGAGTTCACCATTGGGTGTTGGCACAACCATGATGATTTTTTCCACACCTGCAACATGGGCAGGAATAGCATTCATTAAGACAGATGAAGGGTAGGCGGCTTTGCCACCTGGAACATAAAGACCAACAGAATCAAGGGCTAAGATGCGTTGACCAAGTACCATGCCCGATTCATCTTCGTATTCCCAGCTTTCAGGTTTTTGGCGTTCATGAAAGGTGCGAATGCGATTGGCGGCAAGTTCCAAGGCTGCACGATCTTCATTAGAGACAGATTTCCATGCTTGGTGTACACGTTCACGACTAATTTCGATGTTGTCGCTATTCATATCCCAATGATCAAACTTTTGGGTATAGTCGCATACGGCTTTATCGCCTTCACAACGTACTTTTTCTAAAATATCAGCGACAAGGTTTTGTATAGATGCACCTGTATCGGTTTCACGTGCTAATAAACTAGCGAGCTGATCTGAAAAATCAGCTTGATGGCTATCCAGTTTTCTCATGTTCATGCCTCTCCCACAGCCTCACGAAAAAATTCAACTAAGGGTTGTATTTCTTTTCGACGTAAGGCAAAGCTCGCTGGATTGATAATCAAGCGACTTGAAATGTTGAATAATGAATCCTCTTCCACCAATTCATTGGCTTTGAGTGTAGCACCCGTTGAAACAACATCAAGAATATAGTCAGCCATACCAATGAGTGGTGCCAGTTCCATCGAACCATATAAATGAATGATTTCAGCCTGCATACCATGACGACGGTAATATTGCTGGGCTAAATAATCATATTTTGTTGCGACACGAATATGTGCGCCTTGTTGTTTATTGATGCTTTTACCTTTGGGATACGCTGTGCATAAGCGGCATTTACCAATTTTAAGATCAAGTTGTTCAAAGACACGCGGACGAAACTCAAGCAATAAATCCCGACCGACAATGCCCATGTCAGCAGCACCGCGTTCCACATAAGTGCAAACATCTGAGTTACGAATCAATAAAAAATTGACACGACCATCTGTGCTTTTGATCATGAGTTTACGGGTTTTAAGTAAGTCATCTTCAGGAATGAGATTTACTTTTTTGAGTAACGGCAAAATGTCTTCTAAAATTCGCCCTTTTGCCAAAGCAATCACTAAGGGTTGGCTCAATATTCCTCTCCTGTACTTGAGGATTGGCTAATGCGTTGAATGCTGGCACCCAAAGACATTAACTTTTCTTCGATGCGTTCATAACCACGATCAAGGTGATAAATTCTTGAAATATGGGTGGTACCTTGTGCCGCAAGTGCGGCCAAAATCAAACAAGCGGAAGCACGTAAATCGGTGGCCATGACGGGTGCGCCTGATAATGGCTTGCCACCATGCACAATGGCAGAATGGCCATCAAGTTCGATATGAGCTCCCATGCGCAAGAGTTCTTGCACATGCATAAAACGATTTTCAAAAATATTTTCAGTAATCACAGAGCTACCTTGGGCGCAACACATTAAAGCCATGAATTGTGCTTGTAGATCTGTGGGGAATCCAGGATGTGGTGTGGTGTGAATACTCATGGCTTGCAAAGGTTTATCGCTAGCACAGCGAATCCAATCTTGGCCTGTTTTAACCATTGCACCAGCTTCTTCTACTCGGGCTAAAAAAGCTTCTAACATGTGTGGGTCTGTATCGGTAACGGTGACATCACCACCCGTGATGAGGCCAGCGGCAAGGTAAGTGGCTGTTTCAATGCGGTCAGCAATAATGTGTACATCACCGCCGTGCAATGTTTCAACGCCTTGAATGCAAATGCGGTCTGTGCCCGCACCTTCAATTTTTGCACCCATCATAATTAATGTTTCAGCAAGATTGACCACTTCAGGCTCACGCGCTGAATTCTCAAGAATGGTTTCACCTTTTGCCAAGACGGCAGCCATCATAATGTTTTCAGTACCTGTCACTGTGACATGGTCAAAATGAATGTGCGCACCATGTAAACCATTTTCCGCAATGGCTTTAACATAGCCATGCTCCATGTGAATGGTCGCACCCATTTTCTCTAAGGCCTTCAAATGCAAGTCGATAGGGCGTGCGCCAATGGCACAGCCACCAGGTAGACTCACATAAGCATGACCAAAGCGTGTGAGCAAAGGCCCAAGCACAAGCGAGGAAGCCCGCATGGTTTTGACAAGCTCATAGCTAGCTTCTGATTTGGTCAATGATGCGGTGCATACGGTAACTTGGTTACCTTCATTGATGGAGACATCAGCACCTTGGTGAACCAATAAGCTCAACATGGTGGAGACATCTTTTAAATGGGGAATGCGGTGGAAAAGTAACTCTTCTGACGTTAATATTGCCGCCGCCAATAAAGGTAGTGCTGCATTTTTTGCACCACTAGCTTCAATGCTACCGTGAAGTGTCTTTCCACCATGAATAATTAACTGCTCTGACATCGGCGACAAACTAGAAGTTTATGCAGGAATAGCAATTGCAGTGCTTTGTTCTCGGTCGTACGAAATATCAGCATTTATTCTTAGGCTATGGTCAACAACACAAGCATTATAGCCTTGAAGTCGTATGAAGGTGCGACCGTGATGCGCATAGGGAGAATATATGTCTGTTTATACTGAAATTAATCAGCTTGAAATGCAGGGGATTTTAAAACAATACAATTTAGGAAGCTTAAAAAGTTTTCAAGGTATTAGTGCGGGGATTGAAAACAGCAATTTTTTTGTTGATACAGATCAAGGTCGCTTTGTTTTGACTATTTTTGAACGCATGCAAGAAGATGAATTGCCTTATTTTATGAACTTGATGCAACACCTTTCCGCACAAGGCATTCCTTGTCCAAAAGTTCAAATCCAAGTCAGCGGGGGTATGATCTTTGATTTCCTCGATAAAAAAGGTTGCATCATTAGTTGTTTAGAAGGTCAAACTTTAGAAAGCTTGAATCAGCAGCAACTAGAAAGTGCTGGGCGCATGTTGGCAGCACTGCACAACGCTGGATCGAATTTTAAAGAAGATCATGTGAATCCAACAGGCTTGATCTGGATGCAAGAAACCACACAGCAAGTCTTGCCTTTATTAAATGAACGCTATGGCCAAAGTACTGTGGATCTATTGCAAGAAGAGCTTGCGATGCAACAAAATCTAGATGTTTCAGATGTGCCAGCTGGATTGATTCATGCAGATTATTTTGTGGATAATATTTTGGTTTCAGCCAATGAAGTGTCGGGTGTGATTGACTTTTATTATGCTTGTGATGATTTGTATGTGTATGACCTTGCAATTGCCGCCAATGCCTTGGCTTTGCAGTGTGCAGAAGATGATGCACAAAGGTTAAAATCTTTTGTGGATGCTTATCAAAATGTGCGAGTGTTATCGAATAAAGAAAAAGGCTTATTGGCCATGATGTTACGCCGTGCGGCCTTGCGTTTTTGGGTCTCACGTTTGTATGATGCTTTTTTTCCACGCGAGGGTGCGATGATTCATATCAAAGACCCTGAAGAATACCGTGAAAAATTATTGTTATTGCGTCAACAAGACCTTAGCTGCTAATGCCAAATACACTGATTTTATAAGAAGAAGCTGTTTTAAAAAAGCTTTCTCGTTGTAAGATCAGTGTTTTATGAGCTTCGATGGCAAGGGTTGTGCAACCATGCGCATGCATGGCATGTAGTGTATCCACACCCACAGCAGGAACATCAAAACGCTGATCTTGATTAGGTTTTTCAACCTTAATAACAACAGCCTTACCATTGCCTAAATTACCACCACGCACAATGGCTCCATCACTGCCTTCAATGGCTTCAACGGCCATTACGGTTTGTTTTTGCACCACAATGGTTTGACCAATATCCAAAGCGGCAATGCCGCGTGCTTGTCCATAACCAAATTCAATATCTTTTTTAGCTTTCTTGGATAAACGAGGGCCACATAATAAACCTTCTGCGGCTAACATTTGTGGCATAATGAGTTGAGAGACTGTTTCAAGGCCATGTTTTCTGAGTTCATCTGCAATGGCACAAAGTAAGGTGTTATCGCGTAAATCACCCATTTTAGCCAAGACTTTGAGAGCGGTTAAATCGGGTTTGAAGTTTCTGAATAAATGAAGTTTTTTTACTTTTCCTGCAAAGATAACTTGGCTCACACCTGCTTGTTTGAAAGTGCGAATCATGCCACCAAGTTGGCCAACGTGTAGCCAACATAAGCTGGCTGCATATTGCTCAATCTCGGGTGATGTTTCTTCGCGTGCCGCAACGATATGGACATCCATACCTTGGGCGCAGAGTTCAGCCGCAACCTCTAAGGGGAAAGAGCCATAACCTGCCATAAGTCCAATGCTTTTTTTTATCATGATCTGATGACTTTATTGGCTTGCACGTCGATGCAATGTTAAACCACGTTTTGCTGTTTCTGTAAATTCAATCAGTTGTTGACAATAAATATCTTCAGTAGAGACATCGCGGGCTTCATTCAAGCGTTCGCTTAGTTTTCCCGTATCTTGTAGAAGAATGCGATAAACCTTTTTTAAGTTATGGATACTCTCTTTGGCCACTTTATGACGGCGTAATGCCACAATATTTAAGCCAGCAAGACTGGGGCGATAACCACCAGCAGTCAGGCAAAAGGGTGGTACATCCTTGACCACGCCACTCATACCACCAATCATCGCATGATCACCGATACGTAAAAATTGATGAATAGCCGATAGTCCGCCAATAATAGCGCCATTTCCAACTTCAATATGACCCGCAAGGGTGGCACAGTTGGCCATGACAATATCATCTTTTAAAATACAATCATGTGCAATATGCACATAAGCCATCAATAAATTGTTATTGCCAAGGCGGGTGATCATGCCACCACCCTCGGTACCGGGGTTAATGGTGACGTTTTCACGAATAGTATTATTATCACCAATAATAACTTGTGATTTTTCACCGTGAAACTTGAGGTCTTGAGGTTCTCTGGCAATACTACTAAAAGGAAAAAAGCGGTTTTTTTTACCAATTGTGGTGTAGCCATCAAGAGAAACATGAGATTTTAATTCAGTTCCAGCATCAATTGAGACGTGTTCACCCACAACACAATAAGGGCCTATGATCACATCATCATGGATTTGCGCACCTTCAGCAATGATGGCTGTGGGGTGTTGCTTCATACGTCTTTCTCACTCACCAATGAAGCCGTGAGTTGGCCTTGGCAGACAAGCTTGTCATCAACAAATGCTTTCGCTTCAAATTTCCAAAGGAAACCACGTCTTTGTAGGCAAGTGAGTTCAAAAATAAGTTGATCGCCAGGTACCACTGGTTTGCGAAACTTCACGCCATCAATGCCTGTGAAATAGACTAGAAAGTTTTGATCTTGGGGAGCGGAGTGAAAGGCGAGGATGCCACCAACTTGTGCCATTGCTTCAACAATCAACACACCAGGCATCACGGGGTGATCAGGAAAGTGACCCATGAAGTGAGGTTCATTAATGGTGACATTCTTTAAAGCACGAATGGATTTATCTTTTTCAAATTCTAATACGCGATCGACCAGTAACAGTGGGTAACGATGCGGCAATTTAGCCATGATACTTTTAATATCCATTTGGCTTTAACTCCTTGAACTTTAGCTTGTTTTTTTAGAGATTAGTGTGCTCCACAGTTTTGGTAACCGTGAAAAAATAGCCGATGATCGCAACCATGTACGAAGAGGAATAGCGGGATAGCCTGAGTATTGGCCAGCTTTATCCACATTGCTCATGATACCTGATTTACCCGCAAAGCTACAGCCATCACTGATTTCTAAGTGTCCTGCAACTGCGGACTGCCCACCAAACTGACAACCTTTGCCAATTTTTGAAGAGCCTGCAAAGCCAGCTTGACCTGCAATAGCGCTATGTGCACCGATCTCAACATTGTGTGCAATTTGCACGAGGTTATCTATTTTGACACCATAACCAATGCGTGTTTCACCCAATGCAGCCCGATCAATACAGGTATTTGCACCGATTTCGACATCATCTTCGATCACAACCCGACCCACTTGGGGGATTTTGATGAATGCTTGGCCTGACCATGCAAAGCCAAAGCCATCAGAGCCAATCACAGCTCCAGCCTGAATGAGCACGCGCTTGCCTAAATGACTATCCGCACAAATAACAACTTTTGGGTGTAAAAAACATTGCGATGACAGATGAGCATTTTTTTCAATAATACAGCCTGCACCAATACGAGAACCCTCACCAATATACACACCAGCTTCAATAATAACGCCATCAGCAATATCCACATCATCAGCAAGCTCTGCCTCTGGATGGATAATCGCGCTTTTGGCACGTAGACCTTGGCTTTTTGGCTGTGGCTGTAAGTGAGATTGAATTTGAGCATAGGCAAGGTAAGGATCTTGAACACGAATAACAGGACGAGATAACTCGGGCATCACAGCCAGACCGATGATAATGACACCAGCTTGGCTTGTGAGTGCATCCTGTTGATATGTGGTGTTGGCTAAGAAAGCAAGTTGTGTTGATGTGGCCAACAACAAGGTGTTGACCGTATCAATATGCGCTTCTGCATTGCCATGCTCTAGTTGACCAGCAACCAGAGCGGCTACTTCTGAAAGCCTCATTTTGATCTTTGATCAAGCTTCTTGGTAATTTCACCTGTGAGGTCATATTTGTCTTGACCATAAAGGACCATGGGTTGTTTTTGTAGAATCATGTCATAACCATTGTCTTTAGCATACTGACTAATAACATTGAATAAACCTTCGCCTACACCTTCATTTAAACGACGTGTCTCACGACCAACATGGCTGCCACCATCTTCTTGTTTGCGTTTAAATGATGTTTCTAAATCCGCAAGTTCATCACGTTTTGCTTGTAACTTTTCAGGACTCCAAACCATGCCACCCTTATTGATTTCACCTTTAACAGCTTGCATTCTTTCTTTAAGTGTTTTTAGCTCATTCTCAATTTTGCTCACGAGTGATTTCAGGCGAGAAGATGCATCTTTATACTTCTGTGTATTTTCGATGGCACTTTTAACATCAACAAAGCCAATCTTTAATTCAGCTGCCTGTGCTGTTGCTGTGCTTAATAACAATGCAGCAGCGATTCCTGTCATCCACTTTTTCATTCAATTACTCCTTGAGAAGGTAATATATCATTAAAATCCTGAACCAAGTGCAAACTCAAAGGCCTTGAGTCTATCACCTGGCTGCTGTCGAATGGGGTAGCCCCAAATCAGGCCAACGGGTCCAATCGGAGATAACCATTCAATAGCAAAACCATAAGAGGCGCGCATTGTACGCCACTGTAAACTATTTGTCTTGTCGGCCACGGTACCTGCATCAAGGAAGAATACCCCTCTAAAGCCACCTGTTTTGACATAAGGCAAGGGAACAAATAAGTTTAAAGAGGCTTTCATCATTTGGTTACCACCAATAATATCACCAGTAACTGGATCTAATATGCTGACACCAAAGTTATCAAAGCCACGAAGGCTGCCCATGCCACCTATCGAGTATCGGCGATAAATAGGCACATTCTTTTTCTTGTAGCCACTGATTTGTCGCAATGAAACTTGAGGATTGAGGATATACCTAGGGGCAAGTTGAGTGTACCACTTGGAGGCAACACTAAACTCAGTGAAGTAATTATCACCACCAATACCCGCAATATTGACGCTAAGGCTATGGGTACTTCCTGATGTTGATGCCAATACTTTATCGCGGTTGTCCCAACCAATGGCTTGAGAGACTTCACCTGTGACATTGATACCCGCTTGGCTTAATAATAACAAAGAAGCGTTGACTGGAATATTGGTTAAGTTGGTGCCTGTGTATTGATAGCCGATGCTATAAGACATTTCTTCGGTGAGAGGAACACCCAATGTGAGTCCGCCACCGGTATTGTTTTGGGTGTATTGGGTGATTGTTTGTAAATTCGACTGTGTTTTAAAAACATTGGTTGTGAGGCTTAGCTCTTCACCAAGAAAATAAGGTTCTGTGATACTTAGGTTAAAGTTTTGGGTTGTGCCACCAATAGATGCATTGAGATTAGCCCCGAGCCCTTTACCTAAAAAGTTACGTTCTTCTAATTTGCCTGTGAAAAAAGTTTTTTCAAGCTGTGAATAGCCAGCACCAATGGAAAAAGAACCTGTTTTCTTTTCTTCAACGGCAACTTCAAGGTCAACTTGGCTTTGTTCATTGGTTTCTTTAAAAGAAAAGCGAACTTTTTCAAAGAAGTCTTTGCGATTCAAGCGTTTTTTACTCATATTATACTTGCTGGCATCATAACGTGATGCTTCATGTTGCCTTAGTTCACGTCGAACAACTTCGTCTTCTGTTTTACTATTGCCTGTGATGAAGATACGGCGAATATAAATTTCACGATTTTTTTCAACATTAAAACGAATGTCGACAGTATTGGTGTTGAGGTCACGGTGAAACTCAGGTGTGACATTGGCAAAGGCAAAACCTTCATTACCCACGGCTTCTGTCATTGCACTAAGGGTGCTTTGCAGTGCGGTTAGGGAGTAAGTTTCACCGTACTCTAATAAAATTTTTGATTTTAATGTTTTGCGATCAGGAACTATATCACCAGAGAGGCTCAGTTTTCTAACTTTATAAATAGGGCCTTCATGAATGTTGAAGTTAATATAAAACCAGCGTTTGTCTGCAGATAAGGAAGCGATGGTTGACTCCACTTGGGCATCAAGGTAACCGTGATCTAAATACCATTTCATGAGTACTTGTGCATCTGCTTTCAGGCGCTCACTATCAAAAATATCACGGTCTCCAAACCATGCTACAAAATCAGCAGCACGAGACATCGTTACACCTTGTAAATCTTGATCACTAAAGGCGTTGTTGCCAATAAAGCGGATACGCTTAATGCGGGTGACATCACCTTCTTCGATATAAAAGGTTAATGCCACACGACCATCACTCAGTTTTTTTGGTGTAACCTTAATATCTACTTGGTAGAATCCTTTTTTAAGGTATTCTTTGCGCAGGCGAGTTTCATCTTTTTGCATGGCTGCCATGCTTAAGATACGCCCTGGTTTTAAAGATAAAAGCGGCGTGAGTTTCTTGGTGAGAATCTCATCATTTCCTTCAAAGTCTAAAGAAGCGATCATGGGATTTTCAATGACCTTAAAAATAAGTACGCCATTTTCATAAAGGACACGGACATCTTGATAAAAACCCGTTTTCATTAAGCGGCGAATATCTTTTGCAATATGGTTGTTATTGATATCCTTAGCTTTTTGGCTAACAAGGTTAGCTAAAATGTGATCTGTTTCGACAAACTGATTGCCGCGTACTTGAATATCACTGACATATACATCTTGTTCATTGGCTTGAACAGAAGATGTAAATAAAATTGATAGAAAACAAAAAACGATTATTTTCACTGATTATGCTCCAAACAGTCGTAGTAAATCATTGTAAAATGCAAAAAACATGAGTGCCATGATGAGCATCATGCCAACGACTTGACTAAATTCCATGATTTTCTGTTCTAAAGGTTTACCACGAATGGCTTCTAAAGATAAAAAGACGAGGTGACCACCATCTAAAATCGGTACGGGCAATAGATTTAACACCCCGAGATTAATGGAGATCATGGCCAAAAAGATAAGAAAGGGAATCAGCCCCATATCTGCTGAACGACGAGCTAGTTGTGCAATGGCGATGGGACCACCCAAGTTATCAGTTGAGATGGTAGAGGAAACCATTTTACTCAGCACTTCAGTGGTGAGAACGGTCATTTCCCATGTGCGTGTGAAGCCATATTGTAGGCCATCAATAAAGTTGAACTGGTGTTGGATGGGAGGGTGCGTGACTTTTTCTTGCAGGCTAACGCCGATACGACCCATACCATTGTCATCTGCTTGAGGAATAATGGCAATGCTTAACATGTTGCCATCACGCTGCAAACTCAATGTGGTGGCCTGATTAACATTGGTACGAATTTCTTGAATAAAAGAGATATTATCATCAATGGTTTTTCCATTCACGAAAAGAATTAAATCACCTTTATGGAGTCCCGATTTTTGTGCAACAGAATCCTCTTGGATGCTATTGAGATAAACTTGTTTACCTAAGCTGACCCCAAAGACATCGCGTGCGACATTAGTTAGTAAAGGATCTTTTTCAGGTGAGCCCAAAAGAACATTAAATTCTATGAGGCTGCCATCGCGTTCAATATGAAGTTGAATGGTTTGGCCGACATGTTGTTTGAGGGTTTCTTCAAAAGTACGCCATGAGTAAATGTGACGATCATTGATGGCAACAACTTTATCTTCTGTCATCAAGCCAATTTGTTCGGCGGTACTTGATGGCATAACTTTGCCGACAATCGGTGCCAAAACCTGTTGGCCTAGCCATGCAATGCACATAAAAATGAATATGGCAAAAAAGAAGTTGTAAGCTGGGCCTGCAATGGCAACCGCCGCTCGCTTCCAAACGGCTTGGACATCATAGGCGCGTGCACGTTCTGATTCACTTAAGGTTTGGTCATCTTGGCCTTGTTCGCCAAGCATTTTGACATAACCACCAAGCGGTATCGCGGCGATGATGTATTCAACCTCTTGATCCTTGCTGCGCCATGAAAAGAGGGCAGGGCCAAAACCAATGGAAAACTTTTCAACGCGAATGCCTAGTTTTCGTGCCACAATAAAGTGACCATATTCATGCACTGCAACTAATATTGCAATGGCGAGGATAAAGGTAAATAAAGTATAAAGACCTTCCATTTAGTGGATGCTCCGATGTTGTTTAATCATAGTGTTTGCCATTATCCTTGCTTGTTGATCTTGTTCCCAAATGGCATCAATGCAGTTGGCGGGTGTCGCATCATGGTGCTGTAGAACATACTCGACAACTTCAACAATGGCTGTAAAGCCAATACGACCATGCCGAAAAGCTTCATTGGCGACTTCATTGGCGGCATTCATGACCACAGCCATGACATCATCGGCCTTTAAAACATCTTGAATCATGCGCATGGCTGGAAAGCGATCTTCGTTGACGGCTTCAAAACTAAGGTTTGCTATACTGGCAAGATCTAATGATTTGATTCCTGAGCTTAAACGGTCATCCGCAGACAGAGCATAAGCGATAGGGCCACGCATATCAGGCACACCCATATGCGCTAAAACAGAACCATCAATATATTCTGCCATAGCATGCACAATACTTTGAGGGTGAATAATGGCAGATAACTTGTCGGGTTTAAGGTCAAAAAGCCAACGAGCTTCAATTAATTCAAGGGCTTTGTTCATCATGGTGGCAGAATCAATACTAATTTTTGCACCCATGTCCCAGTTAGGGTGGGCAATGGCTTCTGCGGGTGTGACAAACTTCAATGTTTCAGGGTCACGTTGACGAAAAGGGCCACCTGAGGCTGTTAACACAATGCGTTCCAAGCGATCTTTGCGGTGCCCTTCTAAGCATTGCAATAAGGCAGAGTGTTCTGAATCAACGGGGAAGATGGTTGCGCTATATCGTTTTGCAGCTGCCATAAAGAGACGGCCTGCGGTCACCAAGCATTCCTTGTTGGCAAGGGCAAGTTGTTTACCAGCTTTGACGGCAGCCAATGCTGAAGGAATACCAATGGCTCCCACCATAGCAGCGACCACAATATCAACTTCAGGTGCTTCAGATACGTCAATGGCTGCTTGCATACCTGTATGTACTTTTGCTGTGGAACCTAAGACAACTTGTAGGTCTTTGGCTGCCTGTTCATCTGTCATCACGATGATTTCAGGCCGCAAGCATGAGACCAATTTCACCATACCTTGCACATTGCGATGTGCAACCAAAGCATAAGTCGAAAAACGATTGGGATGTTGTTGGAGGACATCTGCTGTTGATAAGCCAATGGATCCTGTCGCGCCAAGAATGGTTACTTTTTTCAAAGTTGCATCCACAACATGCCTGTGATGGCGATGGCAGGAATGAGAGCATCAATGCGGTCAAGAATACCACCATGCCCCGGTAAAAGTTTGCTGCTATCCTTGGTTCCAAGAACACGTTTGCATGCTGACTCGGCTAAATCACCAAGCACTGAAACTGTGGCCAAAAGGACGGCTAATAAAAGGGCGAAAAGCCAATGCATGCTAAGTTCACTAAGCCATATATACATCACAACAGGTACAGATATAATAATTCCACCGACAAAACCTTCGATGCTTTTCCCTGGGCTAACGAGTGGGCATAGCTTGTGTTTACCAAAGCGACGACCCACAAAATAAGCTCCAATGTCGGCAAGCCAGACACCTATAAAAGCGCCGAATAACCACTTTCGGCCATCGGGAAAAGTTTGTAATTCAATCAATACCCAAATAAACAACACGACCCAAAGCAATAGCCATTGAAACATCAGGCTGCGTTGCCAATGCTGTGCCATGTCTTCTTCGACATGGAATAAAAAGAGCACGACACTGGCAATCATGCTAATGCTAAAAATAAGCGGTAGTGATTTTTCTAAGGCTAGCCAAAGAAAAATGGTGGCGCATAGCAGTATCCATGCACTTTTGGGCTTTAATTTTAAAAGTAGGATAAATTCAAGGCAGGCAAAAAAACCAAGTGCAGCAGCAATCCATTCAAACCACGGTGAAGCTGAGAAGGCAAGCCACCAGATTGCAAGAGGAAGAAGAATAGAGGC
This sequence comes from Mariprofundaceae bacterium, assembly GCA_030950585.1. Lineage (GTDB taxonomy): Bacteria > Pseudomonadota > Zetaproteobacteria > Mariprofundales > Mariprofundaceae > JAUZRG01. The sequence continues at coordinate 40,413 of JAUZRG010000092.1, forward strand.
TGTTAAAACACGTTTAAGAAGCTCACTCATGTGTTTTTACCCTGAACTTGTTCATCGATCATGCCAAAACGTCGTTGCCGTGACTGAAAAAAACGAACTGCATCATTCAAATCAGTGAGGTTAAAATCAGGCCAAAATTTTTCTGAAAAGAATAACTCTGCATAAGCTGCATCCCATAATAAAAAGTTAGAAATACGTTGCTCTGATCCAGTACGAATAATTAATTCCACAGGATCATGTTTATGACTCCATAGATGATCTCGAAAGTTTGAGGTGCTTAATGTTTCAATAGCGGTCTGTGGGTCATCTTGTGTTAAAGCCCATTGCATCGCTTTTTTTGCACCTTCAATAATTTCTTGTTGTCCACCATAGTTTAGGCATAGGCAAACTTGAATTTTTGTGTTGTGTTTGGTCTTTTCTTGAGCATGATTAAGTGCAGCCTGAACTTTTTCAGGTAGGTTTTTAATATCGCCTACAGTGCTTAGGCAGACACCCTTTTTTATCATATTGGGTAATTCTAGCTTGAGCATGGTTGATAAGAGTTTCATCAGACCTTGCACTTCACTATCTGGACGGTTCCAGTTTTCGGATGAGAAAACGAATAAAGAAAGTTTAGGAATGTCCAAGTCAGCGGCCCACTCAATCACACTGCGTGTGGTGCGTGTGCCGCGCCTGTGTCCTTCTAACCTAGGTAAGCCTTTTTGTTTTGCCCAGCGACCATTGCCATCCATGATGATGCCAATGTGTTTGGGAAAAAAATGTTGTGTTGTCATTGCTTCCCAGTTTTTAAATAAAGATAGATAATATAAAAATCTTTAGATGGTTAAAATATCTTTTTCTTTTTTGGCACAAAGCACATCAACTTGTGCAATGTAGTCATCTGTTATGGTTTGATTTCTCTCTTGAACACCACGAGATTCATCTTCAGACAACTCTTTGTTTTTAACTTCTTTCTTAACCACATCGTTAAAATCTCTGCGGATATTACGAATAGCAACCTTAGATTTCTCACCCATTTGACTTGTTTTTTTAACAAATTCACGTCGGCGATCTTCATTGAGTTCAGGTAAAGATAAGCGAATCATTTCACCATCATTGGTTGGTGTTAATCCAAGGTCAGAGGTTAAAATAGCTTTTTCAATACCACCAAGCAATGCTTTTTCCCAAGGTGTGATGGTGAGTTGTCTTGCTTCAGGAATGGCAATACTTGCGACTTGTGCAACAGGTGTTGGTGAACCGTAATAATCAATATTAATACGATCCAATAGTGCTGCTGTTGCTTGGCCTGTGCGTACAGTTGCCAATTCTTTCGCCAATGAGTCAAGGGCTTTTTTCATTCTGTCAGTGATGTTTTGCATAACTTACTCCTGAACCAATGTTCCGACATTTTCTCCAGCTATCGCTTTAAGCAAGTTTCCGGATTCTAAAATACTAAAAACCAAAATAGGCATATTGTTATCACGGCATAGTGAAAAGGCTGTGGCATCCATGACTTGAAGCTGTTTGTTTAATGCTTCTGTAAACGTCAATTTATCATAACGGATGGCATCAGCATTTTTCATCGGGTCAGCATTATAAATACCATCTACTTTTGTACCTTTCAAGACCACATCGGCTTGAATTTCCATTGCACGGAGGCTGGCCGCTGTGTCTGTGGTGAAGTAGGGGTTACCTGTACCCGCAGCAAAAATAACAATACGTTTTTTTTCTAAATGCCGAACAGCACGGCGACGAATATATGGCTCTGCTACTTCTTTAATGGATAGGGCTGATAAAACACGAACCTCCAACCCTAACTTTTCCATAGCATCTTGTAGTGCAATTGCATTCATCACCGTTGCCATCATGCCCATGTAATCGGCACTCGTGCGATCCATGTTTGAAGCACAGCTATCAAGACCACGAAAGATATTTCCACCACCAATCACAATCGCTAGCTCAATACCTTGATTGTGAACAGTAAGTAGTTCTTTGGCCATGCTTTCAATCGTTGAAGAATCAATCCCATAGCTACCTGAACCCATCATCACTTCGCCAGATAATTTTAGGAGTACGCGCCGATACGCGATGGGTTTTTTAACCATTAACTTGTGCAGCTACTTCAGCCGCAAAGTCATTCTCTGCTTTTTCGATACCTTCGCCTAATTGAAAGCGAACCATATCACTAATGTCACATGCTTCACCCAATGCTGATACGACTTGACCCACTGTGCGGTCAGCGTCTTTCACAAAGTCTTGGTTTAATAAGCAAGATTCTGCAAAGAATTTTTTCAATTGACCATCAACAATGCGGGCAATGATTTTTTCTGGTTTGCCACTTGCAGCAGCGCGTTCAGAAAGAACAGTACGTTCGCGTTCAACTGCGGGTACTGGAACGTCTGAATCACGTGTGTAATCTGGATTTACAGCAGCCACATGCATCGCAATATCACGGGCTGTGCTTGAAGCTTCATCGCTTTCAATGCCACTGATGCCAACAAGAACACCAATTTTTCCTGCGCCATGAATATATGCACCAACAGAACCAGCTTCAACGCTAACAAGTTGAAAGCGACGAATGCTGATGTTTTCACCAATATTAGCGATCAATTGAGATAGAGCTTCAGCAACATTTAAGCCTTCTGAAAAGCTTAATGTTTTAAGTATGTCGATGTCAGCTGGTTTTTCTTTGATAATAAACGCAGCAAGGTCTGTCACAAATTTTGTAAAAGCATCATTTTTACTGACAAAATCAGTTTCTGCATTTACTTCTAAAAGCAAACCTGTGTTGCCTTGGGCTGTTGCCAAAACAACGCCTTCAGCAGCAATGCGTCCAGATTTCTTCTCAGCAGCACCTAGGCCTTTTTTACGCAAGAAATCAACAGCAGCATTTAAGTCACCATCGGTTTGCGTTAAAGCCTTTTTACAATCCATCATGCCTGCGCCACTAAGGTCACGAAGTTTTTTTACGTCTTTAGCTGTAATTGCCATGATTCTATTACTTCCTTCAGCCTTCGTGATCTACGCCGAGTTCTTCTTCGACATCATCTAATTCTTCTGCTTCTGCTTGGTTTTCAAGATGCCAAGCCTCGTTACCTTCAATGAGAGAATCTGCAATTTTATTGCAAAATAGTTTAACAGCGCGAATTGCATCATCATTACCAGGAATAATATAATCGATATTCTTAGGACTACAGTTTGAATCGACAACAGCTACAACTGGAATTTTTAATTTAGCAGCTTCAGCAACAGCAAGTTCTTCTTTACGTACATCAATGATGAATAAGCAGTCAGGAAGGTTGTTCATTTCCTTGATACCGCCCAATGAGCGTTCCAACTTATCTAATTTGCGCTGTCTCATTAACCCTTCTTTCTTGGTTAACAATTCAAATACGCCATCTTCTTTTTTGTTTTGAAGATCTTTCATGGTACGAACAGATTGTTGAATAGTACTGAAGTTGGTTAATGTACCACCTAACCATCTGTGGTTTACAAAGTACTGGTTAGAACGTGTTGCTTCTTCTTTAATTGCATCGCTTGCCTGGCGTTTTGTACCAACAAATAAAACTTTACCACCAGCAGCAGAAAGTTCACGCATGAAATGACAAGCTTCGTTGGCCAATTTCAATGTTTTTTGCAAGTCAATGATATGAATACCATTTCTTTGGCCGAATAAATAAGGAGCCATTTTTGGATCCCAACGACGTGTTTGGTGACCAAAGTGAACACCAGCTTCTAGTAGCTGTTTCATAGTAAAACTAGACATAAATAACCTCTGATTGTTTATAACCTCAGCCAACCTTGATCCATTGAAATCAATAGACACAATCAATAGTAAGCTTGTGAAGTGACGCGAATTGCTAGCGAAAAGGATCTTTTAAGGCAAGGGAAAGCATCTTAAGCCATGTGTACCTGCATATTCAGTGGCAGTTTATTGAGCCTTTTTTGTTTTTTTAAACGTTATTTCAAATATATGCGAGAAGGTTCCTTTATGCCACTTCATTTTTTTTTGAATCTTTATTGGTCATAGAGCTTACACATAACAAGCTAAGGCCTTGTTATATAAGGGTGAATACAGGGTGCTAGAGAGTAAATATTCAGGGGTTTTCTTTGACTTTCGTGAAAGTAATTTTTAAATGACTTCTTAAAGCGTTCTAATAGAAAAATGGAAGTTGACTTTATACGTCATAAAATTTATTTTTTATCGCTCATATCGGGTATTAGGAGAGTATTATGCGTATTGTTATTGGGGTATTATTTGCCTTGTTTTTTTTCTTAAGTCCGCCAGCATTTTCATCAACCATTAATTTAAATACAGCGACATCAAAAGATTTGCAAAGTATTAAAGGCATTGGTGAGAAAACAGCTCAAGCGATTATTGAGTACCGCACAACGAATGGTAACTTTAAGTCAGTTGATGCCTTGGTTAAGGTGAGCGGTATTGGAAATAAAAAACTGGCAAAAGTGAAAGACCAGTTAAGTGTGGGTAGTGCAAAGGCAGTTGCCTCAAAAGGTGCAAAAGGATCAGAAAGTAGCACACATTAAAGCTAGTTAGTGCATGTTTAAACGGGCAAAAATTCATTTTGTCCGTTTTTTTTTATGCAAATAAGTTGGGTATATGGTCTATTCAACTTGATGTTTTTGATGCAAAGTAAAGTGTTTTTATCTTTTAAGAGAGAGAGGATATGTTAATATCAAAAAAGCCAATTTTATTGGTTTCTTTTATGATTAGCTTGATGATGTGCTCGGTATTTTACTTTAGCTTAATGGCTGTAAAACAAATTGAGTTACAGCATCAAGTCACACAAGATTTTTATGATCACCCATTTAAAGTAAGCACCGCTTCTGCTCGTTTAGAAAACACATTGGTAAAAATACGTGTAAATATGCTTCAGCTTTCACGAACGACAGATAAAGACATTGTCTTTCATATTGTTGAATCTGTGGGCGTGAATCATTTTAATGCTAGAGCAGAGCTATCGATTATTCAGAAAGGCTTTCTTGGCGATATAGCTAGATCCTAGCCGAAAAGCATAACATACTGATATTTAACAGAAGTATGTTATAATTTAAGTTATGAATAGCCAACTTTTACCTGTAATCTTCCAAAGATCCCTTTTTCACTCTGCTCCAGAGAGTAAATTTAGCATTGAGTTGAATGAAGTTCTTCAGTTGTACCTTAAAAACCCAAGCATTAAAAAATCAATTATCGACGACCAAGAGACTTACGGAAAGAGGAAGAAAATTGAGAGGTTGATGGATA
>JAUZRG010000093.1 GCA_030950585.1 Mariprofundaceae bacterium
TTTATTGATTCAAATTCGTATGAACAAGCTCTCAACGGCTTACAAGTCGACTTTCAGCAAGACCTCCTTTCATCTGCCTTTGTCTATCAAAACCCCAACAAAAAAGGCGAGTGCGGCTGTGGTATTTCTTTTACGGTTTAAGTAAATATCATTCGTCCGTAGTTTTCTTACGGAAGATAGCTTATGGTTCAGCCCATGCAATTATGGAGCTTTTCATGCTAACAAAATTTGAAGTCAGTGGATTCAAAAACTTTTCTTCACCTTACACTTTTCAACTTAATGCAGCCAAAGGCTATAACTTCAATGCTGACTGTGTGCAAAATGATGTGATACAAAAAGCTATCATTTACGGCCCAAATAGTATTGGTAAATCAAACCTTGGACTGGCTATCTTTGATTTAATTTCTCATGTCACAGATAAATCAAAAGGTGAGGGTCTTTACTCTCATTACTTACATGCTAATCACTTAGATGGACATGCCTCTTTTAAATATAGCTTCACCTTTTCCTCTGGCACTGTGCAATATAGTTACACTAAAAAAGATCATGAAACTCTCATTTTTGAGTCTATCTCCATTAATGATCAATTATTTGCTGAAATTAATAGAAAAAACAGTTCAAAAGCTAAAATTTATGCTAATGGTGCTGAACATTTAGAAACCGATTTAGGTGACTCTATTATTTCATTACTAACTTATATTAAAAGAAGTACAGTCTTAGTCAAAAATCAAACGAACCAATGTTTTGATGACTTTCTTCACTTCGTAGAACACATGTTATTTTTTCGTTCTCTTAGCTTTAATTGCTATATTGGCTTAGAACAAGGATCAAAAGGAATCGAAAAAGATATTATTGAACATGAAAATGTCGTGGACTTTCAGAACTTTCTCCAAAAGGTCGGCATTCATTATCAACTGAAAGCGATGACACAAGATGGTAGCCACCAACTGTATGCTGACTTCAATGGAAACTATAAACCTTTTTTTGAAATTGCTTCACAAGGAACCCAATCCCTCGCATTATTTTACTTTTGGCTTCAGCGAATAGAGCAACAAAAAAACGTTAGCTTTCTCTTTATCGATGAATTTGATGCTTTTTATCATCATAGCTTATCTAAAGAGATCGTTCAGTTACTCAAAAAAATGTCTTCACAAGTAATATTAACAACTCATAACACATCCATTATGAATAATGACTTATTACGCCCTGATTGCTATTTTGTAATGAAAGAAAAAAATATTCAATCATTAGCAGGAGCAAGCCGCAAAGAACTACGTGAAGCACATAATATCGAAAAAATGTACAAAGCAGGTTCGTTTGGAAAGTAGTTACTTCTTATTTGTCTTTGAAGGTGAAAAGACAGAACCTGCGATATTTGAAAGTCTGTGTAAAAACTTTATCAAAGGTGATGTCGTAAACACAATGTATCATTGTGTTTACGGTACTGATATTTATGATTTATACGAAACTTCGAAGTTAGATGAAAATCTTGATTTACTTGTGCTGTTACGTGATCAGGTGACAGAAAAGCCTCAGGCTATTAACCAAAAAGTATTACAGGGTATTCATAGAGATGATATTTCCGAAATATTTTTGTTTTTTGATTATGATGGACAAGCAAAAAAAGCAGATGATGAAAAAATATCAAAGATGTTGCAGTTCTTTGATAATGAAACAGAACATGGGCAGTTGTTCATTAGTTATCCAAGTGCTGAAGCCTTACGGCATATGCATAAGGATACGACATTTCAGCATCTTGTGACAGATGCCAAAAGCAAAAATTACAAAAAATGTGTAAACAACGAAGGTGAATGGGCAAGTTTAAATATTAAAAAGTTTCCTCGTGACAAATGGTTGCACCTCATAGAACAACACGCTTGCAAAGCCAATCATATCATCTACGGTCAATTCGTATACCCACAGCAAGCTAGAGTTGAGCAAACATTACTTTTTCAGCAACAAAAAGAAAAATATATTGATCCTCACAAAAAAGTTGCAGTTTTGAGCTCATTCCCTTTGTTTATTATTGAACATTTTCCAGATTCTGAATTTCAAAACAAGCCATCAGGAAAGTGACTAGCATGCCCAATGAACTCTATATTCGACTCGCCAGCTTCCTACTGATCTTAATGATGGTCGCACTATGGGAAAACCGCCAACCTCATCTCAGCCTAAGATTGGCATATCGACGTTGGCCATTGAACTTTGCTCTTGTGGTCATCAATAGCATGCTTTTGAAATGGCTCATCCCCGCAGGAGCTGTTGGGACGGCGCTGTTGTGCAATACACAACAATTCGGTTTACTGTATCAAATGGAACTACCCACAGCCCTGCAAGTTGTTCTCGCCGTTCTTTTCTTGGATTTCATGATTTATGTGCAACATGTGGTGGTGCATAAGGTTCCGCTCTTCTGGCGACTGCACCAAGTTCACCATGCCGACTGTGATATTGATGTCAGCACCGCCT
>JAUZRG010000094.1 GCA_030950585.1 Mariprofundaceae bacterium
CCTTACCTGTTGAAAGATATGGAGATTACTGCTCCTAACCAAGTCTGGTGTACGGACATCACATACATTCGTTTGGGCTCAGGATTTGTTTACCTAACTGCGGTGATGGATTGGCATACACGCTATGTATTGTCGTGGGAAATATCCACGACGATGGAAACGTATTTTTGCATCAGCGCGGTACAAAGCGCGATTCGTCGCCACGGTAAGCCAGAGGTGTTCAATACTGACCAAGGGTCGCAATACACCAGCCATGAATTCACAGGCATGTTGGAATCACAATACATTCAAATCAGCATGGATGTCAAAGGTCGATGGGCGGATAACATTATGATTGAGCGGCTGTGGCGATCGGTGAAGTATGAAGAGATATACACAAAAGAGTACGCTTCTGTTGGCGAACTCATCGCAGCATTGCGCACATACTTTTTGTTTTACAACAATGAGAGACGGCACTCGGGGCTTGAGCAAAAGACACCTGCCGAGGCATATGGAAATCAGCAGAATAAATTGGCTATAGCGGCTTAAAAAACATGGCTACTTTAAAGAGCTTTTGAAGGTGATCTTAAGCACCTACAAAGTAACCTTGAAAGATGTAAATAGACCACGAGGAACTTTATCTTAAATTAGCAATAAATTGTCCTTGACTTGGGGGACACTATAAAATGAGGAATCCATTTTTGATGGTGTGACGTATGTTCATTAAATACACTAAGAATGCGTGGTATACTACGATAAGAAACAACTGAATTTAATACCAAAAAAACACATAAAGAGCGTGTTGCATTGGCCTCATTAATGCTGACTATAGGAGGAGGCGTTACTTTTTTTTATTCTCAATATTTTCATCTTTTGATTTTATTTTGATTTCTTCTATTTTCATTTTATCGCGCTTGATAATCTTTCTCTTTTCTCGAAACTCTGCGCTTAATGCGATTGCTTTTGCCTTCCACTTCTCGCGACTCTTTAATATTTTCGATGCTTGTGGCAAAATTTACACCTTTTCAATTACATATTTTTATACAAAAATACCATCCATAAGATGGGAAGTGCGAAGCCTAACAAATATGGATGATTTCGATAGCCTAGACAAAGCCTTCTTAATAACTCCCATCGCGACGCGGGTTGCTCGCCACTTTTATTCCAAAAAACTGGCCTAGACAAAGCCTCCTTAATAACTCCCATCGCGACTGCTGGAACTTTGACTGTTGTCCAATGAACACGCGTAAAATGATGAATCATTTGATGTACATCCAAAGTTCGTTGCAACGGAGCTGTATTTTTTGCATAGGTATTCGTTCTCCTTCTAAAAGCACTGTTTCTACGACGTAAGGCAGCATTTTGTGCTTCAAGACGGTTAGCTTGGATGTCTGATGATTGAAGGTTTTGGACAGTGTCAGGATGTTCTCGTTTAGGAGCCTCATATTTGGATCGCTTACG
>JAUZRG010000095.1 GCA_030950585.1 Mariprofundaceae bacterium
GTTATGAAAAATATATCTTCCAGACTATGTAGCTTACGACGATCAATTCGAGGGTCAGGAACCTCTGAAAAATAATCAAGAATTACTGGTTTAGGATTCGTTCTTATGTTGGTCATTCACGAATAATACACAAACGATAAATACTAAGGGAAATTTGATCTTTTAATGCGATTGCCCTGCACGATAGCTTAACGTATATTGACGAAGCAGCTCACGCCCTCAATAATCAGGACTTTACATCCAACAAACGAGGCCAACATGTCCACTTTTTCTCTGTTAAAAGAAAAGCGTTTTGCACCTTTTTTCTGCACCCAGTTTTTAGGGGCATTCAACGACAATATCTTTAAAAATGCCTTAATCATGTTAATCACTTTTAAAGTCGTCAGTGAAGATGTTAATATGCTAACCAACCTTAGCGCGGCTTTGTTTATTTTACCTTATTTCCTTTTCTCGGCCAGTGCTGGGCAAATAGCGGATAGAATGGAAAAATCATCGCTCATTCAAAGCATTAAATTATTAGAAGTACTCATCATGGGTTTAGCCACTGTGGGCTTTTACCTCAATCACATCCCTACTTTAATCGGTGTGTTGTTTTTAATGGGTACGCAATCGGCTTTTTTTGGGCCTGTAAAATATGGCATCTTACCCCAACACTTAAAACCATCTGAATTGGTGGCAGGCAATGGCTTGGTTGAAACAGGAACCTTTCTGGCTATTCTGATCGGTACCATTGCTGGCGGCCTACTCATAGGCCTTGGTAACACCACACTGATTTGTATCATCTTATTATGCATTGCTTGCCTTGGTTATGGCTCTAGCCGTTATATTCCCCTTGCCCCTGCCACAGCGCCCGATTTAAAACTCAACTTCAACCCATTCACAGAAACATGGGTGAATTTAAAGTTTGCCATGAAAAACCGATATTTGTTTTTATCGATGCTCGGCATTTCATGGTTTTGGTTTTTAGGTGCAGCCTATTTAACCCAACTTCCCAACTTCACCCGCCTGAACTTGGGAGGTGATGAACAAGTGGTCACCTTATTGTTGGCGATCTTTTCTATTGGTATCGCGCTTGGCTCATTGTTATGTGACCGACTTTCGGGGGAACGTGTTGAAATTGGTCTGGTACCTTTTGGCTCTATTGGCTTAACCTTCTTTGGTATTGATCTTTATATGAGTCAAGCAGGCATCATGGCCAGCCATGACATACAAGGCTTTCTCGCCCAATGGTCAAGTTGGCACTTACTCTTTGACATCTTCATGATTGGTGTCTTTGGTGGTTTCTACACAGTGCCTTTATACGCGCTTATTCAACAACGCAGCCAAGTATCCCATCGCTCTCGCATGATTGCTGCCAACAACATCCTCAATGCGCTATTAATGGTCTTATCTGCCATCACAGCCATTATAACCTTAAGCATCTTAGAATGGAGCATCCCACAATTCTTCCTGTGCATCGCCCTACTCAATGCTTTGGTTGCGATTTATATTTATACGCTTGTACCTGAATTTCTCATGCGCTTCTTGGTGTGGCTATTGATGCACAGCATCTACAAGCTCAAAGCCCACACCCCCGACATCCCGCACAAAGGCGCGGCTCTTTTGGTCTGTAATCATGTCAGTTTTGTGGATGCCTTAATTTTATCAGCAGGCTGTCGTCGCCCGATTCGCTTTGTCATTTATTATAAAATTTACAACATACCTATCCTCAATTTTATCTTTAAAACAGCCAAAGCCATTCCTATTGCAGGAGCCAGAGAAGACAGAGCTATTTTAAAAGAATCATTTGAATCCATCGAAGCAGCCTTACAACAAGGCGAACTTGTATGTATCTTTCCCGAAGGAAAGTTAACAAAAGATGGCGACATGAATCCTTTTAAATCAGGTATGGAACGTATTTTAAAACAAAGCCCTGTACCTGTGGTTCCACTTGCCTTGCAAGGTTTATGGGATAGCGTCTTTAGTAAAAACCCAAAATTTAATTGGACACACATCCCCCGCCGCATCGGTTCAAAAGTCACATTGTGCTCTGCACCCAGTATCAAAGCAGAAGAAGCCAATGCTGAGAAGTTAGAAGCAGTGGTTAGAGATTTGCGGGGTGAACAACGGTAGTTATGATGATGCCAAACTCTCCTTTTTTTTTCGGATAGGATCTAGATATATATTTCAATGACTTAGCTTTTCTCTTAGCTTGACCATCAAAATAATGGTTTTTACTTATCTTATTGATATTAAAGAACCTTTTTGTTTTTTTGTATGGCTGAGTAGTTACTAATATTCAAAGGTTTAACAAATGGTAAAGGGTATGTATAATCCCCAATGTTTAATGGCCTGACTTTGAATTAAAAATAGTTTTTTCATTTAACATGTTCCATCACTTGCAAACAATCCAAGGTAATACTATGCTGGTATTACTTTTGTTTGGAGGTATTGAATCATGCGCGTGACAACGAAGGGTCAAGTGACTATTCCCAGAGGTGTAAGAGAGGCTTTAGGGATTTCTCCTGAAACGGAAATAGAGTTTATTGAAGATAGTGGCAGGTTTTATATTGTTAAAACGAGTGAGCCTAAAAAAACAAAAAAGTTTAATAAACTCAGAGGGATAGCTTCTGTGTCCATGTCTACAGATGAAATCATGCGTTTGACGAGAGAGCCTTCATGAACGGTGTGTTCATTGATTCTTGTGTTTTGTTAGATTTATTCACCGATGATAAGAACTGGGCTGATTGGTCAGAGCGAACTCTAGAAAAGTATAGTCAAACGAATACGCTGTATATTAATTCAATCGTGTACACTGAAATATCCATTGGCTTTGAAAGCATTGAAGAGGTGGAGCGTGTGATTGAGGCTCTGGGTATTAAAGTTTTAGAAATGCCAAGGGAAGCACTCTTTTTAACAGGAAAAGTCTTTTTAAGTTATAGAAAAAATAAAGGAACAAAAACATCGCCTTTGCCTGATTTCTTTATTGGGGCGCATGCGTCTGTATCGAAATTAAAACTGATTACCAGAGATGTGTCTAAATACCGAACCTATTTTCCTCAAGTGCCATTGGTGCATCCGTATGAAGATTAAGCAGCGAAAACTATGGTATAACGCCTAATAACACACCGCCAACCAAATGCTTTGCACATCTTCTTGTGTCCAGCTCACACGGTGTTTTTGATGGGCTGGGATATTGACGTGGTCACCTACTTTGAGCTCAATATCGACACCATGCTTAAAACTGAGTGTGGCTTGGCCTTGCAGTAAAATCACCCATTCATGTTGGTCTTGATCGTACCAACCTGTGCTCGGGGAGCTGTGACCTTGGGAGACAATGCGTTCAATTTTGACATCTTGATTTTGGGTTAAAACCTCAATGAGTTCAGCATCTAATTTGGTGGGGATATTGGCAAAGAGATTATTCATGGTTAATGACTCACAGTGTTGGAAAAGACTTGAATGATGACCACACCAAGGATGATGCATGCCATGCCAATGATGGCCGCAAGATCGAGTTGTTGTTGATAAAAAAATCTACCCACAAGCGCAATGCCGACGATGCCCACACCCGACCAAATGGCATAGGTGATGCCAATCGGAATGGTGCGTAACACAAGGGTCATGAAATACATGGCCGTGCCATAACCCAGCAAGACGATGCAGCTTGGAATCAGCTTGCTAAATTCTTCGGAAGCTTTGAGCGCGCTGGTGGCGATGACTTCTGCGATGATGGCCAGTGCGAGATATACATAGGCCATTAGATAAAGATATCCGCTTGCATGAACTTCACAGCATGACCTGAAATGTGGATGCGTTCATCCTTCACCACGCAATGTAAATCACCACCACGCTTGGAAAGTTGGCGTGCATGCAGTTCGTTTTTTTGCAAAACATCGGCCCAATAGGGCGCAAGCATGCAATGGGCAGAGCCTGTGACAGGGTCTTCATCAATGCCAAAGCGCGGTGCAAAAAAACGGCTGACAAAGTCAACTTCATGTCCTACTGAAGATAGGATTAATCCGCGTGATTCTAGTTGCTTAAGTCTCTCTAAATTAGGTGAAGCATGAAGAACTTCGCTTTCGGTTTCGACGATTATTAGGGTATCTGTGCCACGGTATTGGGCAATGGGAGACACGCCAAGGTCGTGTTGCCAACGTGCATCAATGCTTTCTTGTTGAAAGGATTCACGTGGAAAATTTAAGGTAAAAACGTCTTGTTGACGTTGGACTTGCAACGGGCCACTTTTGGATTGAAACAAGATGCTTTCTTGCGGATAGTCGAGTTCATTAAAAATGACAAAGGCAGCCGCAAGGGTGGCATGACCGCAAAGGTCAACTTCGGCCAAGGGTGTGAACCAGCGAATATCAAAGCCTGAATCGTTGGGCACAAAAAAGACGGTTTCGGATAAATTATTTTCAGCGGCAATGGCCTGCATACAAAAGTTGGGCAACCATGTTGTGAGTGGGCAAACGGCTGCTGGGTTGCCTTGAAAAACTTGCTGGGCAAAGGCATCAATTTGATACATGGTGATGGGCATAGATAGCTTCCTTAGTATTTGCGAAATTGTCCGATGACAAGGCCAAAGACACTGAGTTCATCTTGTGGACGTAGAATCGGATAGTTGGGATTATCAGGGCGTAGAAAATAACCAAGCTCATCTTGATCAAAGTATTTGATGGTAAATTCGCCATCAATCATGGCCACAATAATTTGCTTCTTTTGGGCTTTGTCTTGTCGTTTGACGACGACGTAATCGCCATCATGAATGCCTGCGCCAAGCATGGAGTCACCATGCACTTGCACCAAGACGGTTTTGGAAGGTTGATCAACTAAAAAGTCATCAATGCTGATTCCATCTTCTTGGGCTTCTTCCACAGGGCTGGGGAAACCCGCTGGGGCTTCGCCGACGAGATTGCGGGCAAAAAAAGCGCGGGTTGGAAACAGCTTGCCTTGTGGTGTTGTGCCAAAAAAGCCTTGCTGCTTGAGTCTAAAGACCAATTTTGAAATGCTATTCTTGGATCGTAAACCCAATAGCGTCCCCATGCCTGCATAAGAGGGTAAAATTTTGTAGGTGGCAAAATAGTCCTGAAGAACTTGTAAACGCGCTAGATCTGAACTCATAATGGATGATAGTAGACGTTCGTTCACTCTTGGCAAGCTTTGTCATTTTTTCCTTTAAACGTGGGGATCTTTTTGTGCTCAAGGTAAGCCCAATTCTTGCTGTCTTTGGCGAATGTGTACACCCAGAACACCTTCAATGCTGGTGATCTTATGCAGCAATAGGTGCTGATAATCATCCATGTCTTTGACCATCACGCGCAATTGGTAATCGGCATCTTGGCCTGTGATCAATAAACATTCGATGACTTGGGGAAGCACAGCAACTTTTGATTCAAAATGGGCAAAGCGTTCAGGTGTGTGTTGATCCATCGAGATATGAATCAAGGCACTCAGGTTTAGGCCTAGCTTTTTGGCATCAAGAAGGGCTTGGTAGCCTGTGATGATGCCAGCGTCTTCAAGGGCGCGCACACGGGCGATAAGCCCACTTGATTGGCAAGCTCTTGGTTACTAAGTCGACCCTGGCGTTGTAAAATATAGTTAGAGCAGCTCCTCCCGCTATCGACTTTCCTATGCCAAGAATAACGTTTTTTTCAGCTTGGGGCAGCGCAAAGCCTTTGCCTTCAGTTCAGGCAAATCATGTGACTCAATTTTTCAAACGTTCAACACACCAAAGTTAAGGAT
>JAUZRG010000096.1 GCA_030950585.1 Mariprofundaceae bacterium
AAAAAAAGGGTGGTCACGAATGACCACCCTTTCCAAGCACTAACAATTTAAGACGTTCCACCTTGTATCCAGCAAGGTAGTGAACGCTAAAGGACTTTAGCGATGAATCAAGAACAAACTTTCTTAGACTATATGCAAAAAACCTTGGGGTACTCTCCCAACGAGCTAAACCAAAGCGGAAAAATCCAACGTTTTGACACCAACAAGAAAGGAAACAAGCACGGTTGGTGTGTGTTCTTTCCTGATGCACCCGCTTCTGGTGCGTTTGGGGATTGGTCAACAGACAGCCAGTCCACATGGTGCGAAAAGGTAGAACATGACCTAACCAAGGCAGAACTGAGAAAACAAAAACAACGCATCGAGGCAGCCAGAAAAGCACAGCGCGAAGAAAGAGAAAAAGCACAAGCGTTAGCACAAGTAGAAGCGGCCAATATTTGGCGGAATGCTTCGGCATGTCCTGCAAGTCACCCCTACCTTGAAAATAAGGATGTGAAGCCTTTAGGTATCATGCAATTCAATCAATATGGTTCTTTGTGTGCGGTGGTTCCTGTGCGCATCGATGACAAGTTGACCAGCTTGCAATTTATTCAAGCCAATGGTGACAAACGCTTTTTGAAAGATGGCCAAATAAAAGGCGGCTTTCACCTTATCGGCACACCGTCAAAAAGAATCATTGTGTGTGAAGGATACGCCACGGCTTGCACCATCCACGAAGCAACAGGCGAAGCCGTGGCCACGGCCTTTAATGCTGGGAACCTATCACCAGTGGTGAAGGCGTTAAGGCTTAAATTTCCAGAGCTTTCACTTGTGGTGGCAGCTGATAACGACCACAAAAAAGAAGCAGAAGGCAAAGGAAATGCAGGCCTAACCAAAGGCAAGGAAGCGGCAGAATTAGGCAATGCAACTTTAGTTCACCCACCCAAGCACATTGAAGGATCAGACTTCAACGACATGGCCAAAGAAGGCGGCCTTGATGTCGTGAAAAAGGTTTTTACTGTGAAAGCTGATGATAGGCATATTCCGTGGGGATATGTCTGCAATAAAGACGGTGTATCCATTCACCGTGATGATAAAGACGCGGAACAAATCACCTATGATCCATGCTGGGTTTCTGCTATTTCAAGAGATTCAAAGCGTGGCAACTGGGGGCGGTTGGTTCACTGGGTCGACCAAGACGGATACGAGCACAAGCAAGCCTTGCCTGCCGATATGTTTCACGGTCAAGCGGAGGCTTTGGCGGGTTTCTTAGCCTCAAGTGGTGGCCTAATGATTGTACCAAGCAAAGAAAAGAAACTGCTTCAATACTTGGCATCGTTTAGAACAGACAAACGTCTTCTTTCCGCCCCTTCTACTGGCTGGCTTAGTGAATCTTTTGTATTGCCATTGCAAACCATTAATGAACCAACAGGCGAACAAGTGATCTTTCAACCCACGGAATCCAGCGCAGCCATGACTTGCATAATGAGTAAGGGAAGCCTTAAGGAATGGCAAGAACATGTTGCTGGTGTTGCACAATCGCCGCTTGTTCAGTTTGCTATTTGTGCAGCACTTGCCGCCCCTATGCGCTTTCATTCTGGTGTTGATGCTGGTGGTTTTCACTTTTGGGGTGATACCTCCCAAGGTAAAACCACCTTGCTGCAAGCGGCTTCTTCTGTTTGGGGTAATAGTTCAGGCTCAAGTGAAAAAGGCGGTGGTGATGCTTATCTTCAACGCTGGAATGCCACAAAGAACGGCCTTGAAGGCATGGCGGCGGCATTCAATGACTTGCCTTTATGTTTGGATGAAATCGGTGAAGGTGATAAAAAAGACGTAAGCGGCATTATCTATAACCTCATGAGTGGCACAGGAAAAACCCGCATGGCCAAAAGTATCAACCTTCGTGAGCGCAAGTCGTGGCGGATACTTCTTTTATCTACGGGTGAAGATTCTATTCCTGGGTATATTAAAGCAGGTGGCCAGAAGGTAAACGGCGGCACACTTGCCCGCTTGGTGGACATCACTTCGGATAATATTTTTAAAGATGAGTACGAAGCTGATGCGATGAAAGCGGCTTGTTGTGATTACTACGGCACGGCTGGCGTAAACTTTCTTTCACTGCCTGAGATTGTGGAAGACTTCAAAGCAGCATGGAAAGCATTTGATGCGGACAGTATCGGCGAAGCAGCAAGCAACATTGCAGGGCGTGTACGCAAGCGTTTTGCCTTGGTGGCTTGCACTGGTGAGCTGGCGATTCAATCCAATATTTTGCCGTGGGAAAAAGGCGCAGCTCTTGCAGCATGCCAGCATGCTTATGCTTTGTGGTTGGGTAGTGCCAGTGCAAGCAGTGAAGCAAGCCGTGGGGTGCAGAGTGTTAAGGCGTTCGTCCTGCAAAATGAAAGTCGTTTTGAAGTTGCTGCGGTTGACGTACCCCACAACCGCGCAGGATGGAAAAGAAACGACCTCTACCACTTCACCCCTGCCGCATTTAAAGAGGCTTGCAATGGGTCAAGTGATAAGGGCGTGATGAATGAACTTGATGAACTGGGTTTCTTGGTAAAAGCGCGAGCTGACAGGCTAGGCAATAGGATTCGAGTTGCAGGAAAGAGGGTCACTGTGGTTAGTCTTAAAGATGATATTTTGAGCAAATAAGCACAAAAAAAGTTGCATTGTTTGTAATCGGAAAAGAAAAATAAAATGAAAAGTTATGAAAACTACGGTGGACACGGTGGACAACGGTGGACAGCCCTAGGCGTATAAAGGATTTTTAAGCTTTTAAAATGGTGGACAGACGGTGGACAACGGTGGACACCTGACCCCTTTTTATTGCATTGTTTGTTTTTTTGTCCACCGTGTCCACCGTTGTCCACCGTTGCCCACCATTTGGTGGACGGCAAAAAAACCTTATTTCCCTAGGTCTGTCCACCGTTGTCCACCGTGTCCACCGTAGTTTTCTGAACTTTTGCTAAAAAAATATTTACAAATGAGAAAAAAAAGGGACAGGTTCAACTTTTTAAAGGTCATCATCTATCATGGGTGGTGGCCTTTTTTATGTGGTGGCTTGCACTGGTGAGCTGGCCATTCAATCCAATATTTTGCCATGGGAAAAAGGCGCAGCTCTTGAGGCTTGCAAGCATGCTTATGCTTTGTGGTTGGGTAGTGCCAGTGCAAGCAGTGAAGCAAGCCGTGGGGTTCAGAGTGTGAAGGCGTTTATCTTGCAAAATGAAAGCCGATTTCAGGAAAACGGATGCGACATCCCACATAATCGCGCTGGCTGGGCGATGAGTAACCGCTATCACTTCACCCCTGCCGCATTTAAAGAGGCTTGCAATGGGTCAAGTGATAAGGGCGTGATGAATGAACTTGATGAACTGGGCTTATTGGTAAGAGAAAAAGCAACAGGGCTTAAAAACCGTATTAGCATTGCAGGAAAGCGGGTCACTGTGGTTAGTCTTAAAGAAGACATTTTAAGCAAATAAGCACGAAAAAAGTTGCATTGTTTTTAATCGGAAAACTAAAATAACGGTGAGAAGTTGAAAAAACAGGTGTGGAAGGTGTGGAAGGTGTGGAAGGGCAAAGGGAAATAAGGGTTTTTTACATTTTCCTAAGTGTGGAAGCGGTGTGGAAGGGTGTGGTGACCTGACCCCTATTTATTGCATTGTTTAAAATACCCCTTCCATCTTCCACACCCTTCCACACCTGTTTTTTGCAAGTGTGGGAGAAGAAAAGCTATATATACCAAGGGGCTTCCACACCTTCCACACCTTCCACACCACTTTTTTCCAACTTCTGCCAGAAAAAAATATATACGTTAGGTGATTTTATGAAAAAAGGTCTTCAAATCAAAAAAGTAAAAGGTGGTTAATATGTCTAAGTCTAAAGTACCTTGCCCATTCTGTGGCATGGTTTCCGTTGGGGTGTTGTCTCCAAAAACAACACCAAACGCATCATCCCATAAGGCAGGCTTTCAAGCGGAGTGTATCAATTGTGGTGCAAGAGGGCCTTGTCATTTTGAAACAGCCCGCTTTGCTATCCTAGCTTGGGAGTATGGCGACAGCGGCCAAGTTAAAGAGCACTTAGAAGAAGGAATTGACAGATTGAAGGAGTTGAAACCATGCCAAAGTCAATGAACATACATGAAGCCATCATTCATTTAGAACAGGCTTTATCTAAAGTTAAGAATAAATATCAACTAACCGAAGAAATGGCGAAACACAAAAAAGGGGTCGATCCTCACGATGAACACTATCAATGCGGCGGTGCTTATTGGCGAGTCCTTTCCGTGGCCAAGTTTCTTGAGGATGAACTAGAGAAGTATGAAGGCGAAGAACACACAGCCTTTCTTATCAAGAATCATGGCCGTGTTGTGGTTGAATAACTAAACCCCACCCTTACGGTTTAAAGGTCATCATCCATCATGGTTGGTGGCCTTTTTTGTGGAATAATTGACGTATGCACAAACGTATGCCTTTATATACCCCATGCACTATGAATGGGATAAAGAAAAAGCCAAAAGTAATTTTAAAAAGCATGGTGTTTTATTTTCTGATGCCGTCCTTGTTCTTGAGGATGACCACGCTTTAACCATAGAAGATGATGAGGCCGAGGGTGAAACTAGATTTATCACTTTAGGTGAGGTCAGTTTTTCAAGTGTTCTTGTGGTGATCTGGACAGAGCGAGTTAACGACGTGATTCGGATTATATCAGCACGAAAAGCAACCAAGCACGAAAAAAGAATGTATCAACAGTGAGGTGAAGGAAATGAAAGATGAATATAGTTTTGCACAGGCTAAAAAAGGGGCTGTTGTTCCTTCTACAAAACAACGGATAACCATTCGACTTGATGCCGATATTGTGGACTATTTCAAGCAACAGGTTGAACAGGCTGGTGGTGGTAACTATCAAGCTGAAATTAATGCAGCATTGAAAGACCACATCACAGGCTTGAAGCTGGTCGATATGGTTAAAATAGCAGTGCATGAGGCCGTTCATGAGGAATTGCATCCAGCCGCTTAATTCAAACCACGTTTTCTAAAGGTCATCATCTATCATGGGTGGTGGCCTTTTTTCTGCATTGCGCACCGCAAGAAAGACAAGCTCACCCAAGCTATAGAATCCCGCTAATCTCAAAGGACTATCAGTATGCATTTTTTGCATACTGCTTTCTTGTCCATCATTGCGCCCTTCATTGAGGGGCGAACATACAAAAAACACCCCTTTCTTGTCCTTGGTTGGTACTGTGTTTTTCTGCGGTGCGCACCTCACCACACATGCCCGCCCTTCAATGCGCCATTCAATGCGCAGGCGCAATGAGGGGCGGATTCACAAAACAGCCCCTTTTTTAGCTTAAAAAACCCCTAAATACTCAGCTTTTCATGGTGTGCGCACATCAAGCCAAATAACCGCCCTTCAATGATGTGCGGTTTAGGTGAAAAAGAGCACTTAAAGCCATGTGTTTGCCGCTGTAGTGCGCATGAATGGCCATGTGTTTGCATGCTTTGTTTTATGGCTGACTTATTGCAAGCATATGTCCACCAAATCACAAGGAGTTTTTGAAATGAATATTGAAAAAATACACACTAAACTTGAAGCACTTGGCAGCCGTTTATTCTGGCCAGTCATTTGGTCATGTGTTGCCGTCATTATTGTATGTGGTGCAATCGTTTGGAGCTTGACGCACTAACCAAGGTGAATAATTAAAAAGGAGGCTGCCCACTGGGTGGCCTTTTTTATGCGTAATTGTGCAAGGGCGTGTCAATACGTACGAGGGTGTGCCATTGTGCGCAAAATATACTAGAATATATTAAAAGTGATCAAAGGAGGTAGGCTGTGTTTAACGAAGGTAAAACAGCACAAATGGCAGCTTATTTTCTTTTGTTATGTGGTAATAGAATGCCGCACTTAAAGTTAATGAAATTGCTGTATCTTTCAGACCGTAAAGCAATGAATGAATACGGCTTTCCTATTTCGGGCGATAAGTTTGTTTCTATGGATTACGGGCCTGTTTTATCGACGACCTTAAACCTAATCAATGGCTGGATTAAGCCAAAGGATAATGGCTGGGAAAGTTGGGTTACGGATAAAGAAAATCATCATGTCGCTTTAAAAGATGGTATCACAAGAGACAATCTTGATGAGTTAAGTGAAGCCGATATTCAAATAATGGATAGTGTCTGGAATACGTTTAAAAATTATAACCAATGGCGCATAGCAGAATATACACATACGCATTGTTCAGAATGGAAAGACCCTAAAGGCTCACTTATTCCAATTTCATATCATGAAATATTCAAGGCATTGGGTAAAAGTAACGAGGAAGCACAGTTTTTAAGTGAAAGGATAGAAGAAGAATCATATATTGAAGATGTTTTTGCTCAATTGTGAGTTTCTTTTTTCCAGTTAAGCAAGCCACCTTGCTGATTCCATCCGGGCCTAGTCATGACAAAACAAGGAAACATCTTTTTATTTTGTTAACCGACCAACAAGGGAAAGAAAAGTTTGTGCTTATTGTTAGTGTGTCATCCGTTCGCAAAGTCCAGTATTTTGATAGTTCATGTGTGTTAACCTCCAAAGATCATGAGTTCATAAAACATGATAGTTATGTGGTCTACCAAAAAAGTAGAATTGAACCAGCAAGCAAGTTGCATAAAGGGGTAGAGGAAAAGAAGTTCTTATATAAAGGCCTTGTTGATAAAGAAGTGCTAGAACGTATTTGTGAAGGGCTTATAAAATCAAAACACACACTACCGAAAATAAAACGCTTTTTTATGGAATCTCAAAAATAGACAAGGCTGCCCACTGGGTGGCCTTTTTTATGCGGGATAAAATGGGATATAACGGCATATAGTGGGATGGTGTGCAGTTCTAAACCGTAAGACCTTGTTGCATGGCTTAATGTTAAAAACAGGGGGTACATTTAAAATTGTTGG
>JAUZRG010000097.1 GCA_030950585.1 Mariprofundaceae bacterium
CGTGGTGGATCCATTGCGATGTTTTTTTCACAGCACTGGTCACAATGAATATCTTTGGATGAAAAGTAGCCTGTGCCATCGATAGAAATAAGGTAACTGTCATCAATAAACTGGAATGACTCTAACCCCTTTCCACGTTGAACTGTGGAGAGTATCACTTTGAATACTTTCCTGATTTCTTCTGGCTTCAACTCATCCAGACGTTCCCTAAACTAAGTGTCACTAGGAGCATGTTTGATGCCATAAAGGTTGTTCAGATTTTGTTTGATAATCTCATCATCCATGCTTTGATCAAACTGTAAAAGTGATGGGTATTTAAGACCAAAAATGGCAAGACCTGACATCAAACATTCAGATAACGTGATACCGCTACGGCTTTGCTTTGCGTCAGGAATACCATCAAAAATATTGCGACACGTTTTTAGCAAGCCCTTAATCGAAAGGTCTTTCCTAAACCTACTTTCCTTCATAGGACACCTCAATCAATTTAATAGTCTGTGAAAGACTCTTTTTGGAAACGTTACAAGTAAAGGGCTTTATAGGATAGCGGGAAGTGCTGTTGGGAAGATGACATGGCCACACTCTAACAAAAATTACCCTGTCGAGAATACTGGTAATCGCTGAAGCCCAGTACCATATCCCCCACAGTTCATTATATTGATACTCCCAGATTATTATGGCGATACGATGTTTGAGCGGCTTTCTCTTTGCCGAGAATCGGCATACTTTGCAGCCATATAATTAAAAAGGAGTGTTATATGTGGTTTCGTGTTATTTTATCCATAGGTCTGATGTTGTTGATGGCATCCTGTGCGACGAATCGCAATGCGCATCATAGCAGTAGTGTGGTTCAGTATTTGTATCCCAATGTGGAAAAACCAATGGTGAGTGAGCAAGTACCTCACTTGCGTTTGCCTTTACGTGTGGGCATCGCCTTTGTTCCTGAGCAGGGAACACATGGCCAAGTGGTCATTAGCGAGGAAGAGAAGGTGAAACTGATGCGCAATATCGGAGCTCACTTCAAGCAGTATGATTTTGTGAAGCATATCGAAGTAATCCCGGGTACTTATTTGCGTTCAAAAGGCAGCTTTTCCAATCTTGATCAGATTGCCACCATGTTTGGTATTGATGTGGTAGCGCTCATTTCTTATGATCAGTCTCGTTTCACGGCCAATGGTTTGGCATCCATTGTCTATTGGACGATTGTTGGTGCGTATGTGGTTCCCGGTGAAAAGAACGATACCCACACTATGGTGGATGCTGTGGTCTATGATGTTGCCAGCCGAAAAATGCTGTTTCGCGCCCCGGGTGTGAGTCACCTTCATAGCAATGCCACACCGATCAATTTAAGTGAGCAATTAAGGTTGGATGCGCATAAGGGTTTTGAGGATGCCAGTAAGGATTTGATCGTCAGTCTCGATAAGAAGCTTCAGGAATTTCGTGAACGGGTCAAAAATTCACCAACAGAATATAAGGTGGAACATCGGGAAGGTTATGGTGGAGGATCACTGGGCTTTTTCGAGCTGTTATTATTATTATCCAGCCTGATGCTAATGCGATGGCAACATCAGCGGCAGGCTTAACCATTGCCCAATGCAGTGGGTGAGTTGAAGCGTCACCATTTCAATGTCCTGTTGACTCTGATGAGTTGTGGCTGCCTTTTCTTCACTGAGATGCAGCAACAGTTGATCTACCACCGAGAAGCCATCATTGAGCATGGGCAACTGTGGCGTTTGCTGACTGCGCCACTGGTTCATTATTCTATTGCCCATGCTGCTTTGAATCTATTCAGCATGGCTATCCTTGTTTTATGCATCGGGCGCAATCAGCCGCCCATATTTTTTATATTGTTCCTTCTTTCCAGTCTTGGTACAAGCGCTTATCTACTTGCCTTTCGTCCAGATGTTATCTGGTTTGCGGGGTTATCAGCCTATGCGTCGGCACTGCTTTTCTGGTTTTTATGCTCAAACTATACCTCAATGCCGCACAGAGGCATGAGAGCTGCCATGATTGCGATGGCCATCCTTTTTTATACCAAGCTCGTTTTGGAAGCTTTAGGATTATCATCTGTTCTCAGCCTGATGTCTGGGTCGTCTTTTGAGGTTATTTGGGAAAGTCATCTCATTGGCTCTTTGTGTGCTATCGCTCTTTTCTTCATTCAGCGGAGACTGAAAACCAAACGATAAAACCGTGACGTTTTTGCTTGCACGTTGGCGGCAATAGCGATGCGTAACAATCAAGCTGTTCGTGCATGCAAAAGCAGGTTCTTGTTTAAATTAAGGTTATCATATGTAAAAACAACCTTCTTTCATTGCCATCATCATTTATGTCCCTATAGTTTTCAGCCTAATTTTTACAATGGGGTCTTTAAATATATATGTTAAGAAAATGTTATGAGTGGACGTTGGCTTGGGCTGAACATCCAAAAGCAACATGGGCCTTGTTTTTTATTGCTGTGATTGAATCGAGTGTCTTTCCAATCCCACCTGATTTGTTGTTGATTGCCTTATCTTTGGGGCGCAGCGAATTCGCTTTGCGTTATGCCGCGATTTGCACGCTGGGCTCAACCGTTGGTGCATTGATTGGTTATGGCATTGGTATGTTTTTGTTTTTAGCTATTGCGATGCCGATTATTGAGTTTTATCATTTGGTGGATCAGTTTGAACATGTGAAAGCCTTGTTTGATGAATGGGGTGTTTGGTTGGTTCTCATTACTGGTTTTTCGCCCATTCCTTTTAAATTGATTACGATTACGGCAGGGGCATTGGCGATGCCATTGCCATTGTTCTTGATTGCAGCTGTGATCTCACGCGGAGCGCGGTTTTACTTGGTTGGGGGTATCCTTTATTGGGGT
Organism: Mariprofundaceae bacterium; assembly: GCA_030950585.1. GTDB lineage: Bacteria > Pseudomonadota > Zetaproteobacteria > Mariprofundales > Mariprofundaceae > JAUZRG01. The sequence continues at coordinate 2,855 of JAUZRG010000097.1, forward strand.
GGGAAGCCTGTTCGATCTTTTGTCGATAAATATTTTGAATGGTTAACCTTGGGGATTACAGTGTGCGTTGTTTTGGGTTTTGGGATTGTATGGTATATCCGTTAAAGTATTGGACTTTAGCCCTGCTTCTTGTGTTGACAGCTTGCGGTGGGCCTGACTTTAAGGTTGAGGATAACCGAATTTATATTGTCCGCTCTGGTGACAGTCTCTCTCATATTGGCAGAATGTATGATTTGCATTATCTGGATTTGGCCAAGCGAAACCATATCCCACCCCCTTATCGCATCTATGTCGGTCAACGTATTTACCTTAAAGGGCTTTCCCCTGAGGGTTATAACTTTTATGAAAAACGTTATGTGTATCCAAATTCAAAATCGACACAGAAACAACAGGATAAGAGTTCATGGATTTGGCCTGTAAAGGGTAAAGTCTGTAGTGGGTTTGGTATTCGTAATCGTAAACACCACGATGGCATTGATATTTTAGCCGATGAAGGTGTGGCAATTCGTGCTTCTAAAGCGGGCGTAGTGGCTTTCTCGGGACAGCAACGTGGTTATGGGAACTTGATCTTAATTCGTCATAAGGGTGATTTATTTACGGCTTATGCACATAATCGCCGTAATATAGCTAGAAAAAATGATCGTGTTCGCCAAGGTGAAGTGATTGCTGAAGTGGGTAATACAGGGAGAGCAAGCGCATTCCATGTTCATTTTGAAATTAGAAAAGGGGCGAAGGCGGTAAATCCTATCTCTTTCTTACCACATAGGTGACAACAGTATGACGACATCATTTGAATTTTATATGCAAGAAGTGTCTAAGCATCCCTTATTTAGTCCTGAAGAAGAAAAGGCATGCGCATCTCGCATTGCAGAGGGCGATCCTCTGGCTAGAGACCAGATGATTCAGGCTAATTTACGCATGGTGGTAAAAATTGCTCGCCGTTATATGCGACGCGGTGTTGATCTCAATGATTTAATTGAAGAGGGCAACATTGGGTTGATGCGGACTGTTGAGAAGTTTGACCTTCGTTTTGGCTGTCGGTTCTCAACCTATGCCACATGGTGGGTTCGCCAAGCGGTCGAACGATCTATCATGAATCAATCCAGAACGGTTCGCCTGCCTGTGCATGTGTGTAAATCATTGAATAAAAATTGAATAAAATGTTGTGGGTTTCTAATCAATTGCGTGCTGATCTTTGTCGAGAACCTAGCTTGAATGAAGTTGCAGAGGCGATGGGTGAAAAAGAGAAGCGTATTCATGATTGGCAGTGTGCGAATCGTCATGTTGATAGTGCTGATAAAAGTTTAAGTTATGATATGGATATGACCTTGTATGATGTGATTGAGGATACCCATATCCCAACACCAGATGATGTTTTGAATATGCATGTGAGAGATGGTTTGTTGCGCGATTGGATGACCAATTTGGCAGACCGTGAACATAAAATCATCACGTTACGTTTTGGCTTGGATGATGATGACCCTTGGACATTAGAAGCCATTGGTGAAGAAGTGGGCGTGACGCGTGAGCGTATTCGTCAAATTCAAGTGAGTGCATTGCATAAACTAAGATGTTTGTTTTTTTTAAAACAATTAACACTAGAGGAAGTATTATGAATTTAAATGATTATGTGCGTGCGGTTCCTGATTTCCCTCAGCAGGGAATCTTGTTTCGTGATATCACGCCATTATTAGCGAACCACGAGGCTTTCAGTGCTTGTATTGAACAAATGGCAGCATTGATGCCTTCTGATGTCGATGCTGTGGTGGGTATTGAATCGCGCGGCTTTATTTTTGGTACAGCCTTGGCACAAGCGTTGGGTTTGAGCTTGGTGCTGATTCGCAAGCCTGGGAAGTTACCTTGCAAGGTGCATCGGATTGAATACGCACTGGAATATGGCACTGATATTTTAGAAATTCATCAAGATGCCTTACAAGCTGGGCAAAAAGTTGTGGTCGTTGATGATTTATTGGCCACGGGGGGTACAGCTGCCGCAAGTTTAGCTCTTTTGGATCAAATAAATGTGGATGTGAAAGCTTGTTTGTTTGCCATTGAGCTGGATTTCTTGAAGGGTAGAGATACGTTGGCTGGGGTCGATGTGCAAAGCCTGCTTCACTATTAGTTTTTGCCCGAATGTTTAAGATTATCATGCGAAGTTAGATGATGCCTAAAAATCAAAAAAACTTAAAATCAAGTATTAAAAACATCACAAAAAAACATCATTTTGATTTGTGCTATTTTACAAAACCAATCATTTCACAACACCTACAAAAAAAATATGATACATGGGTTGAGCAGGGCATGCATGCCGAGATGGACTATATGTCAGAATCTCAGCGCATGCATTTACGTAAAAATCCGCAAGAGATGTTATCTGATGTAAAAACAGTGATTTGTCTTGGAATGTTTCATTCACCACCTTTGCAATCTTTAAGTGATGGCTTAGCAAAACACACACATGGGGTCATTGCTTCTTATGCGCAAGGTGATGATTACCATGAGGTGATGAAAAAACGTTTGAAAGCGGTTGCTGCTGAGTTGGATGGTTTATTGGGTCAACATGCGCAGCGCGTTTATGTGGATACAGCTCCTGTGCTTGAGCGGCCTTTGGCGCAACAAGCAGGTATGGGTTGGCAGGGTAAACATGGCTTAACCATTCATTGGAAAAAAGGCTCTTATTTAATGTTGGCTGAAATTTTCACCAGTGCTGATCTTGAAATAGATGAGGCGGTTGATGAGCATTGTGGAAGCTGCCAGCGTTGTTTAAATGTGTGCCCAACTTCAGCCATTGTTGCCCCTTATGTGGTGGATGCACGCTTGTGTATTTCTTATTTGAGCATTGAGCATAAAGGCATGATTCCGCATGCCTTGCGTTCATCGTTTGGTAATCGTATTTTTGGTTGCGATGATTGTCAGCAAGTTTGCCCATGGAATCGTTTGGCACACACACCAAATGAAGATATATTAAAGCCTCGTTTAGAAAATGATATGCCAGAATTAAGCATGTTGATGCATTTGGATGAAGTAAAGTTTCGAGAATTTTTTAGAAAATCACCTGTTAAACGCTTAAAAAGAAAAGGGTTGTTGCGTAATGTGGCGATTGCCATGGGAAACAGTAAAGATCATTTATTTATAAACGTTTTAATGGATGCTTTGAGGGACGAAGAGCCTCTTATTCGTGCCCATGCGGCTTGGGCATTGTATCAAATACAACCAATAGAAGCGGCTTTGCTACTTGCCCAACATTTGAAAAATGAAAAGAATGCCGACGTTGTTTTAGATATTGAATACACATTAGGAGAGTCAAATCATGATTAAAGCTTTTATTTTCGATCTCGATGGTACCTTGGTTCATGCTTTGCCTGATATTCAGGCTAATATTAATCAAGCCTTAGAAAACTTAGGACATAAGATGCGTTTAAGTTTAGAAGAAACCCAACCTCATGTGGGTGGTGGTGCGCATAAATTAGCTTCTAATGTGCTTGGCCTGCCTATGGATGATGAACGTGTCATGGCTTTGTATCATGAGTTTGCTGATGTGTATGAAAAGAACCCTGCTTCTCATGGTTATCCTTTTCCACAAGTGATGGATACGCTAAAAAAATTGCAACAACGTGGCATTAAATTATCAGTGGTCACAGCCAAGCCAGCCAAAGCAAGGCTGAAAGTGTTGACGATGATGGGTTTTGACCCATTACTGGTTGCCGCACTATCGCCTGAGGATGGTTATAATAAAAAACCAGCGCCTGATATGTTGATTGAATGTTGTCAACGTATGGGTGTGGATCCATCTGAAACGTGGATGGTTGGTGATACCTTATTTGATGTGGAAGCTGGATTGAATGCCAAGTGTGCAGGCGTTGGTTTTACCATGCATGGTTATCAAGATGTGCCAGAAAAGTATAAGGATCAAGTTACTGAAATTCATAACTTCTCTGAAATACTCAACCTGCGTTGAAAGCTTTGATTCAAGGTATTTATGGCATCTTACCTCAAGATTTACCTTTAACGTATTTGCTGACCCAAGCGCGAGCTGCTTTGGACGGTGGTGTGCAAACATTACAATTACGAGATAAGCACTTATCTTTGCTCGCGCGCAATGAACGCTTGGCTGCCCTGCATGAGCTGATGACGGCTTATGACGCACAGCTGATCGTTAATGATCGCTTTTCGGGTTTGGGAGGAACAGGGGTGCATGTTGGGCGTGATGATTTTAAAGACCTAAGTGTTTTGCATCAACAGTGTGTTGATAAAATTTTAGGGGTGACTTGCAAAGGTGATTTAAGCTTTGCAGCCCAAGCTTTGCAAGCAGGTGCGGATTATATTTCTTTTGGCGCCTTGTATCCAACCCAAAGTAAACAAGATGTCACGCCTATTTCTTTGTCATTGTTGGCAGAAGCGCGTCAGCGTTTCCCAAACGCTAATATTGTGGCGATTGGCGGCATTCAACAACATCATTTTCCTGAAATTCGTGCTGCTGGTGTGGATGCTGTGGCAATGATTCAAGGTCTTTTTGGTGTGGATCATATTGAAAGCCATGCCCATGGATTGCTTCAAGCATGGAAAGATGCCGCTTGAACGTTTGCTTAACAGTTGGTGGTAGTGATTCATCTGCGGGTGCAGGTATCCAAGCTGACCTTGCCACCTTTCAATCTTTAGGTGTGCCAGCTTGCTGTGCCGTGACAGCTTTAACAGCCCAAAACCCGCATGGTATTTCTTCGATTATGCCTACTGACTTGAGACATTTTCGTGCAGAACTCAAAGCTATATTCGATTATTATGATGTCGATGTGGTGAAAACAGGTATGTTGGTTGATGCTGCACACATTGATGTGTTACTGGATGTCTTGGATCATGATCATCAAGGCAAAACGGTTATTGTTGATCCTGTGCTTGTCGCGTCTTCAGGTCGCCCTTTGTTGGATCATGATGCTGTGAACCGTTTGCATGTCTTGTGTCGGCAAGCCACATTGGTGACACCAAATTGGCCTGAGCTACATTTTTTGTCGATTGATGAAAATGAAGAGATTCATATTGTGGCTGATAAAATGACAAAGTTGTGGCAAACGAACCTGTTATTGAAGGGAGGGCACATGCCTTCCGAAAAATTAGAAGATAAACTTTTTTTAGAAAATGGTGAGCAATATTCTTATTGGCATGAAAAAATGATTTTAGATAAAGAACAAGCACATGGAACAGGGTGTCGTCTTGCCTCTGCCATAGCAACAATGATGATGAAGGGCTTAAGTCTTCAAATTGCAACAGAGAATGCCATTGATTGGTTAAATAAAAGCTTGCATATGCGTCTTGCGAAGGGGAGTCAATATGGTGGATGATTATATTTTGCACTTTAAATCAGAACTTTCTCTTGGTAATGATAAATTATTAGATAATAAATTAAGGCATGCTTTTAAAGATTTGATGAATCGCTTTGATAAGCTTCGGCCGACAGAAGAAGATGAGTTAACCCGTTTGCAAGGTGAGATGCTCGATTACTTAAAGTACCTCAATCATATCAAGCAATTACCTTTACAGTTTAGAGATCATACCCTGCGTACGTTGCAGGGTCATGTCTTTTTAACGGGTGATATGATTAGCTGTATGCTTTTATCTTATCGCCTTGCGGTGGAGTTAATTATCCATGAGACAGGTGGGAACTCAAAGTACTTAACGAATATTATTGTGCTTGCTATGGATGCATTAAATTTAAGCGTCTTTAAATTAAAGCGTGTGTTAACAGTGCACCATGCACCAGATACAGAAGATATTCGTTGTGTGTTTCATTTAACACGTATTGCAATGCGGGCATCACCTGTATTGCAGAGCGCGGAAAGAAGTGTGTATGCAAAAAAGATATTGCTTACTTTAACATGGCATGAACTGATTCGTCGCGTTGATTTCTTTAGCAAAGAAAGAGAGTCACAGCTGGTCTTGGTTCAAGAGCTCGAGCGTTATATCGAATATATGCAACCTGTGCTGTATCTTAAAAGCAAACCTTTACCTGCCTGCGCAGGCCAAAACTTGTTTCTACAAGTGTTTCCCGATCAGCCAGACCATTTATCTGAGGTTGTGACAAGCTTAGATGCCATAGCACCTAGGGATATGATCTTATTTCCTTTGCTTGATTTTCTTCACGCTGTGACTGATAAAAAGAAGAAAGCAAAAAGTGCATTAAAAGAACAAAAAGCAACAGATTTTCGACAACGAGAACGCTTGCAGGAAGTGATTTCTGGTGCTGATATGATTTTAAAAAGTCTGTTGGTTTATTTGCGGCATGGGGTGCGTAGAGAAATTCAAAACACACTTGTGGCCTTAGAGTTTGATGCAACAACTGCCATGAATAAAAGTCGGCAAAATTGTCATCGTGATCATCGTGTTGACTCATTAACAGAGGAAGAAATTCCCAATACATGGGATGTTTTAAATTATTCAGTACGCGGTGCTCGTTTGTGTTCACGTGAAGATACCTTATTGCCAAATGATCTTAAGCTCGGCGCTTTGGTGGGTTTACGCTGGGTGGGAGATGTCTCTGGCCAAGTGGTGGGTTTTATTCGTTGGTATAAGTTTCAAGACAATCGTTATTATATGGGCATTGAATTTTTAGGCTTGGCTTGTCAATTGCGTCAAGCTGTGACGTTGCAAAAGAACTGGCTTGTTTTGCAAGAAATTTCAAAACAAGGTGATGTTTGGTTTCCTGACTACTGGGTTGAAGAGGGCATGTCGTTTATTATGTCTCTTGATGAACAAAAGAGCACTCACTGTTATGTTGATAAGATTTTGCAGCGTGGTGTGAATTATAGTCGTTGTAAGGTCGTCACAGCAGCATCTGGTATTGATGTGGATGTAGACGATGCGGATTCTTTTGATATTGAAGAGATTTATATTTAAAATTGAGTGGATAACTTGCTAGTTCTTGTGCAAACTTTATTATACGCAACTTATAATTCATCATACATTCATGATTTAGGGAGATCTTCTTTACGATGTCAGGCGAAGCGTATCCATTACACCATCATCAAAACTTAGAAAGTTTAGGCGATCCCAAATTCTTAACTGATAAGTTCCGTGTCCATTTTACCAAGTTACTGCACAGTTTAGAAGAGAAACCAGAATTTGAAAAAGATTGTTTCACCTCTTCTTCAACGCAATATGCGTTAAAAGAATATATGACAATTCTAAACACTCAAAGAATGATGCCTCTACACTTTCGGTTGCATACTCTTGGTTCTTTAGAGTCTTATATTAGTTATTTTGATAGCGATATGATCTATGAGTCATTGCGTTCTTATCATATTGCTGTGGAATTAATTCGTTCAGAGACGGGTGGGCATCCAGAGCACTTTCCAGCATTGGTCGATATGATTAATGTTGCCTTGGATCTTGCTGTGAAACAATTGCAATTTACCTTGGGCGAACATCAAGACACGGATCACCGTGCCGTTCGTCGTGTTTTTGATTTAGCAAAAATAGGGGTTCCTTTACTATCAAGTTTATTTTCTCAGAAAAAATCACGCACAACCAAGATGTTACGTACTTTAACATGGTATTCGCTATTGCGTCGTTTGGACTTCTTTGGCAAAAATAAAGAAACACAAAGTTTATTGGTGAAAGCCCTTGAAAAATATTTAGATCATATTCGTCCGATGTTGTTTATGGCTGGCGAAAGTATTGTTGCACCTAAGGATAGCCAAATTCGTCGGGTTAATATTTACCTTGAAGTTGATTTATCTTCACCAGATAAATTACCTACGATTGTGACAGATATAGGCAGCAAGGCTACTTACGATTGTATTTTATTTCCGATGAGTCGTTTCTTGGATGAAATTGCTTTGGATGTAAAGAGTGCCAAACTTGATATTAAAACATTAAAAAAACAAAAATCAGATAGTCCGCAAATTAGAGATCTTCATTACTTGGTTCATAGTGGTGAACTGATCATGAAAACACTTTTGATTCGTTTGCGGCATGGTAATCGAAAGGCTGTTAGCAATACATATGTGATCTTAGAAACCGCTGCTTCCAAAGCCTTTCTGAATAGTCGCAAGTCAAATCATGTCGCACAAAGTGAATTACAAGAAGAAGATCATGTTTCAAGTTGGTCTGTGATTGAGTACTCCGCAGGTGGTGTGAGTATTGAGAGTACAGATCATACGGCTTATGTTTCAAGTGTAGAAATTGATAGCATGATTGGTTTGCGCTGGGTGGGTGAGAAGACAGGTCAAGTTCTTGGCTTTGTGCGTTGGTATAAAGAAGAGAAGAATGGCCATCAGCGTATGGGTATCGAATTTTTAACAGTTCCTTGCTATTTACGCAGAGCAGTCACTGTTGGTCGTCGTTGGATTGTTTTAGAAGAAATGAAACAAAATAAAGATCGCCCCATGCGAATGTGGTTTCCCGAAAGTGAAGTTGAAGTCGGTATGCCCTTTGTGATCGAAAGCAACCAAGATCATCAACATTGTTATGTTGATAAAATATTAAGACGAGGCCCAAATTACTCCCTTGCTCTTGTTGTGGTGAATACTGGCGAAGAAGATGTTACAGAGGAAGAGTTAGATGTTGATTGGTCCATAGAAACTGGTGAGTTTAGCGAATACTAATGCTTGAAATTAAAAACCTATCTTTGGGTATTCATACATCAAAAGGTCTGACTCAAGCTGTGTCAGATGTTTCTTTTCAAATTAAGCCTGGAAAGGTTCTTGGTCTTGTCGGTGAGTCTGGGTGTGGTAAAACATTAACAGCTCAATCTATTTTACGTCTTGGTGAGCATCAAGGTGTGAAAGTGATGGGGGGTGATGTCTTACTCAATGGTAAAAGTGTTTTTGATTTAAGCTCAAAGCAGCTTTGCCAGTTTCGAGGCGCACAAGTCTCGATGGTCTTTCAAGAGCCGATGACCGCACTTAACCCAGTTTTTAGTATTGGTAGCCAAATGATTGAAGTCATACGGTTGCACTTGGGTTTATCTAAAAAAGAAGCACGGCAGCGCGCGGTATCCTTGTTAAAAGATGTGGGTCTTTTGAAAGTTGAACGTATCTTAGATCAATACCCAGATTCTTTATCTGGTGGTATGCGTCAGCGTGTGTTGATTGCGATGGCGATATCGGCCAAGCCAGCTTATATTATTGCAGATGAACCAACCACAGCATTGGATGTTTCGGTACAATCTAAAATCATTGAATTATTAAAAAAATTACAACGTGAAAATCAAGTGGGTTTATTGCTGGTCAGTCATGATTTTGGTTTGATTGCTGAACTAGCCGATGATGTGGCTGTGATGTATGCAGGCCAAATTGTGGAGTATGCACCTGTTAATGCTATTTTTGATCGCCCGCTGCATCCATACACAAGATTTCTAATGGCGTGTCGGCCTGAGGTTGTGGAAGATGGCCAAGCACTACCTGTAATTGAAGGTCATGTGCCTTTACCGGGTCAGTGGGAAAAAGGTTGTCGGTTTTATCACCGTTGCCATCTACACCAAGATCAATGTCGTGAAAGTGATATTGCTTTAAGGTCAATGGATGATCAGCAAAAATTACGTTGTGTGTTGGATGATCATGCTTAAAGTCAAAGGTTTGTGTAAATCATTTGGGCAAGGTGGTCTATGGACATCAAACAGTCGCCTCTTGCGTGCAGCGGTAGATATTGATTTTCATTTAGAAAAAGCTAAGACACTCGCGATTGTGGGTGAGTCAGGCAGTGGAAAGTCTACGGTGGCTCGGATGGTCATGCGTTTGCTACATGCAGATGCGGGTCAAGTTGTTTTAAATGATCAAGACATCACGCATTTAAAAGGTACTGCCTTGCGTGAGATTCGTCGCTATATTCAAATGGTTTTTCAAGATCCTTTTGCATCGTTAAACCCCAGAATGAGAATTGGCGAAACCGTGACAGAAGGTTTGCGTGTATTTTTTCCACACCTGAATAAAAGTGAACGACTTGAACGGGCTGAAAAGATGCTGGCCAAATGTGGTGTGATGGATGCCATGCAGCGTTATCCTCATCAGTTTAGCGGTGGTCAACGGCAAAGAATTGGCATTGCCAGAGCTTTGGTGGTGGAACCCAAGGTCTTGGTGTTGGATGAACCTGTTTCTGCCTTGGATGTTTCTATTCAGGCGCAGGTGATCAATTTGCTTAAAGAACTCCAGTCCGAGCACGACTTATCTTATTTGTTTGTCTCGCATGATTTATCGGTGGTGCGTCATGTGGCCGATGATGTTATGGTGATGTTTGCAGGGCATGTGGTGGAAAGAGGATCCATTAAAGATGTGTTTGAACATCCAAAACACCCTTATACCAAGATGTTATTGGATGCCAGACCTGTGACACATCCTAAGTATCGTCAAAAAGATATCAGTATCGCTGTCGAAGTTGAAGCCGTTGCTGAGAGTGGCTGTGTGTATCGTCTGCGCTGTCCTTTTGCAAAAGATGATTGTGCAAGCTTGGAAGCTCGTCTAGTGACAGATGATCGAGGGGTGGCCTGCCTGTATCCTTTATAACGTCCAGAGCTCCTCCCGCTATCCACTTTCCTATGCCAAGAATAACGTTTTTTTCAGCTTGGGGCAGCGCAAAGCCTTTGCCTTCAGTTTAGGCAAACCATGTGACTCAATTTTTCAAACGTTCAACACACCAAAGTTAAGGATACCA
>JAUZRG010000098.1 GCA_030950585.1 Mariprofundaceae bacterium
AATGATTTGGTAACGGTTGGATAAGGAGTCGGTATCAAGTTGTACCACATGACGACCCACCTTGAGGCCATTGAAGTGATAAAAGCCATCTTCATCGGTGACGGTGAAAGTGCCGTCTTCAAGGTAAATGCGCACACCAGAAACGCCTTTTTCGTTGGTATCGTTGAAGCCATTTTGTGTATGAGCATCGCTATAAGGGTCTTCATCGATAAAGACGCGACCGATTAAAAATCCTTTGGAACGCATGAAGTCATCACTGACTTGGATGGTGGCTTGTGCTTGATTGGATTGGATGGCTGTCGCTTGTTGCTGGGCGGTGGCAAAGGCGGTGTTGGTGGCCTGACCCAAAGAAGCACCAGCCCCAATATTGGTAACATAACTTAGAACTTGTGACGTTGCTGCGCCTGCTGTTCCCAATGCAAACACAAGGGTGCGGCCATCTGCTTGAATGATGGGATTTGCAATGCTGACACCGTCTAGCATGGCGCTATTGGCTTGGTAACGAAAGTGAGGTGGCAACACATCTTGAATGCTTAAATTGGTTGCATTGGAGATGGTGCTTGGGTTTTCAATGGTGATGGTATATTGCACCACATCACCAATAGCGGCACTGGTTTTGGATGATGTTTTACGTAAAAAAAGACTGGCTGCATCAGGGTCAAGTGGAATATCAATATGCAATGCAGAGCCAGAATTGACCACAAAGACCTCAGCTCTTGAGCCGCTCACTATTGCAAAAGGAGCACCCACAAGGGCTTGAAATGCTGGGGTGGGCACTGTGGATGGATGCGTAAAGCCAGCCATTGGGCGAAGTTGAAAGACATAACGACCTGGTGCAACAAAGGGAAAGCGATAGCTACCAGATGCAAGTTGATAGATTCTGCCTGAACTATCTGTGGCTGTGCCACCTGTGATCAGGGTGGAAGGATAAGTGCTGACCCCATCATCACCAAAGACACTGGCGGCCTGACCCGTTGCAACATCAATCATGGTGATTTGAATACCATCAATGGGTTGACCTGTGCTGGTGTTAAATAGAACACCAAAAGGATCGACTAAAACAGCGGCGGCTGAAATATCTGCATTACTGGTAGGGTCTCTGTATGAAGCGGATAGTTCTGATCCTTGCAACACAGATATTTGATTGTCATTTTGTGTGGGACTTGCACTGGTTGACAGAATACTGGCCAAAAACATGCCTGTGTTGGCGGCTGTTTCGGTCAAACTTAACTGTTCACGGTCACCTGTTTTTTTGTCAACCAAGGTCACGATGATGCTTTCAATGCTATAAGGATCATGGTTTTGATCGCTGTCATTCACCTCTACAAACACAGTTTCACCACTGTGGTAAGCGCCTGCTGGAATGAATTGTTTCGCGCTATTTAATCGCTTAAAGGCGATGCTGGAAAATGTGCGGACGTTTTGAATTTGAAGTGATGCGTTATTGCTTGCGACTGTTTGACCCTGACTATTTAGCTTGGCTTGAATGGATACATTGCCAACGGCTGTTGCAGCTGCAATTTTTAATTTGGCAGCAATGCTTAAACTTGTGGTGGGTAGTATTGGGTTTAGAAATGTGATTTGAACATCACCGTTGGCGAGTGTCTGAAAACTATATTGTTGGGCTTGTGGGAAAATAGTGATGATGGAAGCCAAAGGGGCTTTGAGTGTTAACACTGCACCGTTGATTTTTTTGCTGTCTGTATTTTGAATGTTGATGGTCATACCTGTGGTGTTGCCTGCATTGATGGCAGTGCTACCAAGCGTGATTTGTAATGTTGCACGACCAAGGATACTAGCGTTGATATTGGCACTTGCGAGCACTGAGGAAGCTGGTGCACCGAGGTATTGTAATTGTGCTGTGTTTTGAATGGTGAGAGCCTGAGCATGGCCAAAGGTCATACTCAAACTAACGATAAAAAAGAAAAATGCGCATAGTAAATGAGTGGCGTTGTTTCTGAGCGAAAGAAACGCCTGACTAGCTTGGCTCATTTGACTATGCAACATCGAGGGTTTGCTTAGTCTACAGTCACTTGGAAAATGACCACAGCAGAAGCAGCAGCTGCAATCGCACCAGTGGCTGCTGCAGCGGCAACACGTGCGCTATCATCATCCACGCTTAGACCTGCAATGAGTGGTGAAGTTGCACCGTCACCAGCGACTGTAATGGTATTTAGGCGTGTTGAATTTGCCACATAAGTGGTAAATATTGGCACTGCATCCGTCACAACAGCACCAGCAATAGGCGTACCTGCGGGAGCAGTTACACGAATCACATATTCCAATGTATCACCTGAAGCGGCTGAAATATTGGCAGCAGTTGCAAAGTAATTTTGAGCATTGATCACGACTGCACCCGCACCATTGGGTGTGGTGACATTACGAACCAATTTTTCAAAAGAAACTTCAACGACGTTTGTTAGATGTGTATCGGTACTTTTTTGTGCAGCATTTGCCACAGAAGTTGCTGTGGTCACCGTACTAATATTGGCAGCAACACCCGTTGCTGTCACAGCACCGACTGATGCAATATTCATGCTAAAGGTTTGTTGTTCAGCAACCAAAGTACCAACACTAACATTGGCCAATAAGTTTGAAGTGAGGGTAATCGTGCTTGTGCCTGTGGCATTATCAACCACAGAAGCTACGGTGTATGTGTTGGCTCCAATCACGAGTGTATCACCAGCAACAATCCCATTCACACTGGAATTAGCCGCGCCATCCGATGGAACGGTTAGCGTGTTAGCACCAAGTGTTGCAGAAGCGATGAGTGCGGTTGCACCCAAGGTGACGGCATTTGGTGTGTAGGTGGCTGTTCCTGAAGGAGCAGTTAAATTTGTTGGTATTAAGCCTGAACCCAAGTTATAAGTATCCGGACCATTGCTAGTCGCTGTGATGGTATAACTCACTGTAGAAGGTTGTCCTGCTGCGACTGTATTATCAGCAGGTGCAGATAATGTGGGGGCAGCGGCAACGAGTGTGACAGACACATCAACGCTTGCTGTAATAGGTGTGCTAATACCTGTATAGATTAAGCTTGCCGTGTTGGTGATGGTGCTATTTGCTGGAGCCGCAGCATAAGACTGTTGACTGATACCCAGTACGAACAGTGCTATGACGAAGAGGCTAAGGATGTGACTAATATTGAATCTTTTTTTCATCGCTATTCTCCTTTGATGTTTGGAATGAAATTCCATTCACGATGTTTGACCATCGTCTGAAACAGGCTGAGAAGCTCAACGTGTTTCAGACGATGGGCGATAAAACATTGTTTTATCGCCCATCAATCTTGTGACTATCGATTGACTGAATTAGTCGATAGTCACTTGGTAAAACAACACAACCCGTGCGCCAGCGGCGACAGTGCCAGCGGTGTACGTTGCTGTGTTGGCAGCCGTAATAGCAAAGTCAAACGTATCCGTTGCTGGTACATTTGCATCAGTTAACGTCGTAGCAGCAGCAGCATAGGTCACAGGTGCTGCAGTCACATCGAGCTTAGCTGTGCCTGGAGTGTAGGTGGTGTAATCAGGCATCGGATCTGTGATCACGACGCTTGTTGCATTGCCTGAACCATTGTTCACGATGGTAATGCGGTAAGTCAGTACATCTGTTGGTTTGCCTGTTGTGCTTGTGGCTGCAAAGGCAGTGCCATTGACACTCACTTCTTTTGTGATGGCAACATTCACACCTTGGAAAGTGGTTTTGGTGTCGTCAGGTGTTGCTGTACCTACGGTGGTTGTCGTAATCACAGAACCATCACCCGTTGCAGCACCAACAGTCGCAGTCACAGCAACGGTGAATGTGGCTTGTTCGCCCACTTGTAAACCAATATTACCGACAACAAATGCAGGTACGGTATTGCTACCCGCAACATGAGCAATCAATGTGATTAATGTTTGCGTTTCAGCGGTGGTTGTGCCCGCAGCACCATCGGTTGCAGATGCGTTGCTATGGCTAGCAGCCGTACCCGCAGTGATTGCACTGACTTCGTAACTATATGTATCAATGATTAAAATATCACCGACGATAATGTTTGTTTCAGAACCAGCTGGAATGTTAATTTGATCCGCAGCAGGAACACCTACGATGACGGAAGCACCCAAGATAATAGGATTGATAGAAGGTGTCGCTGTATCACCAGCGATAAGGTTCACCTTCGTTCCGTTTGTGGAAGTAATGGCATAAGGGGCACTACCATTGGCATTACTACTCACGGTATAGGTATAAGTGGCTGTGCCATTAGAAGCAACGGTTTGATCAGCTGGTAAAGGTAGTAGGCTGGGAGCTGCTGCAACCAACAATACGGTAATGCTGGATGTGGCTGTTTCTGCATAGCTTGTGGTACCACTGGCATCTTTATAGTTCACAGTGGCAACGTTTAAAATCGTTGCGCCTGCACCTGAGTTTGCTTGGGCTTGTTGTGGTGTTGCCACCGCAAAAGCAAGCAGAGCAGCAGCACTGCATAAGCTTAGTTTTTTACCAATATTTCTTGGTGTACGATACATTGTTAATCTCCTTTATTTATAAAATATTTGTAACTACTCAGCCATACTAAGTCATTGTTTTTAAAGGAAAAACTACTTTTTAAAAACACATTAAAGATTGACGGTTAAAATTAATAGCTATATAAGTTCAATAACTTAGCTTATTGATATTAAAGAAACTTTTTGTTTTTTTGTATGGCTGAGTAGTTTTACTAATATTTAATGAAGTCATATAGTATATTCCACATTTTATAATTGCTTTATGAAAACAACATTAAGATAACATTTAAAAAAACACTTACTAAACATGTTCTTTTTTGACATGTATGTGACTTACTTCACGAGAACACGAAAGCTGGCAATACCCATTTGACCTGCTTTAACTTCTTTAACAACCCAACGAATATGGGTGTATTGCTCAGGTGAGGCTTGGCGTTGTTCTGTTTTCCCTTTGACTTCAATGTCGTAGGTTAAGGTGCTGGGTTCTTTGAAATGCTTACCACCATCAATGGAGAAATAAATGTCTGAGCCTGGGCCAAAAGCAGTGCCAACAATATAAACCGTATTCTCTGGTATGGGGTCATCCAGTTGAATTCCTGTCGCCGTTTCATCCCCTTTGTTTTCATAGCTAAGGGTATAAATAAGCGTGTCGTTGGGTGCAACATCATCAGCAGGGACTCTGCTTTCAATTTTTTCACCATCTTTTTCGATGATGATGATCTTCTCAGCTAAAATTTGAACCCCCACATTCGGTGCGGCTATCGCCAGTGCTGGCAATAAAAATAAGACGGCGAAGAGTGTTTTTTTCATGGTGGAACCTCCGTTATTGAACTTGAACACTGTATTGAACTTGAAAGCTAGGGTTTGAAACGGTGTTACTGTTCATCGTGCCATTCATTTGAATGTTAAAGTGCGTAATGGCGGGGTCGTGCCCCGTTCCATCATCAATGGGGGTGTAAAGAAAACTGACACCATTATCATTAGAATACGTGACTATTGCTGTACCTAGTAGGCCTGACGGATTCAAGCCATCGCTAAATTGAAAGATCGATCCTGTACCAAAAGGATCGAGGGTAAGCTTGGTATAACTACTCAAGGCATCACTCACATGAACATTAGTCGCCTGTCCTGAGCCAGTATTACGAATGAGTATGGTATACATGACAATGTCATTGCTTGCAGCCGTACTTGTGTTGGCTTGTTTGCTGATGGCAAGGAGTGGCCGATTCAACTGTGTGGAGACAGGTGCGGTGGGGCCGATGTCTGGAAAAGCGATGGTTGCTACCCCAATGCCGTGCGTGGCAACAACATTATTATAATGGGTTGCAGCACCAACGCTGGTAGAAATATTGACGGTGAATTGGACCGTGGCGCTGCTATTGGCAGCCAATGAAGCGATCGTCCAGATGGGTAAACCCAAACCACTGAGTAAACTTGGGTCTGGCGCAGCAATGCCATTGATGAGGGTGGATGTCAGCTGGTAGTTAAAACCTGAGGGTAAATAATCTCGAACGACCACATTACTGAGCAGTGTTGCCCCAAAGTTTGTGACGGTAATGGTATAGGTGATGTTGGAGCCTGCTGCTGCGGTGGTCGCGCTCGCAATTTTGGATAAACCAAGGTCATGTAAGGTAACGCTAGCATAGGGATCATTGAGAACGTTGCTGGGTAAGCGACCTGCATTGAGGCTGGTGGCATGTGCTGTGTTGTTATGAAGACCTGCAAGAACGGTGTTGGCAATCGCAGCATCGTATTCAATGATCAAAGAGCCATTGCCAGTGATCGTCCTTGCGGGAATACTAAAGCCTGTCGCAGGGAGATTGTTGATGCTAAGGAGTTGCCCTACTTGCGAGGCTAAGAAGCTTGCTGGTGCTTGGCGAACACCATTGATGCTCACGGTGGGTTGAGCACTGAGCGCGAAGTTAAGCGGCAAGGTATCAGCGATCACAATACCTGTGGCATCGACATTGCCTGTGTTGATCATGGTAATGCGATAATGGGCTGCACTGTAGTTGCCATAAATATCTTTTCCAATATGAGGCGTTGTTGTGATTTTAGAAATAAAGGCTTGGGGTGAACTCACAGTCACAGGTGCGCCAATGGTACTGCCAACAATCACGGTGGGTGCGGCAGTGAGGCGAACATCGGCACGGTTGTTATACATACCCGGTGTGACGGTTCCCACAATGTTGGCAGTAAACGCAAGGTATAGATTTTGATTGGCTAAAACGGCAAAACCAGCTCCTGCATTATTAAATAAGGGTATATTGAGGCTTTGTGGTAATGCGGTGTTGGCAGTTGTCAGCGTCCAGCCTAATGATGGCGGTGGTGCTAAGGGTGGCAGCATGCCAGTGGCAACATACGCTGAACCAGCAGCGATGCTAAAGCCTGTGGGTAGACTATCTTGAACTGAAACCGTTTGAGTTGCAGCAGATGTGTTGGTCACGGTCAGTTGGTATTGGGTGATTGTGCCTAATAATGGGTCATTATTTACACTGCTATAAGGGTTAATCACAATCTTGCTAATACCCACTGTTGCCACTGCTACATTATCCACGGTGTGTGATACATTGGCACCATCAAAAGGATTGATGCCAATCACAGGTGCTAGACCTGTGGGTGTGAAACTCAAGTTAGAAATAGAATTATGGTAGGTTCCAATGATGGTTAGGGCTGGGATATTGGCATAAAAATCAATGGTAAGTGTGGAGGCTGCGCTAGGCGCGCCTGCGGGTATGGTCGTGAGGAATGTCCATGTTGGGTTTGGTCTCAGAGCAATCGGTGCAATATAATCCACGCCAGCATTGAGAGCTGTACCATTGAGCGATACAGCAAGATCCGCACCAAACAAAAAACCACTGGGTACTAGGGCGGGTGTGAGTCCACCCAAATAGTCGGTTAAACTCAAAGTAGTGAGTATTTTGTTGCCTGTGTTTTTAAGCGTGATGCGGTAATTGGCTGTGCCACCTGCAACCGCTGATGGGGTAAGGGCTTGCGTGGTGATCAGCACGGGGTCGATACTCAGGGGAGCTGTGGGGCCAAGGCTACCAGCATTGACGTTGATACCTGTCCATGAGGCACTGTTGTAATAGGTGTTGGCAGCGGTTAAAGCAGTCACCGAAGCTGTAAAACGAATGTTGATATAACCACCAAGTGGCGGAATGCTGATCGCAGCTGGAACCATCATGGTCAGTTGATTACTCAGAGCATTCCACACATTAGTAGCACTGACGTTGGTGGTGGATAGAAAAAGACCAGCAGCGGTGTATAAATCGACAAAAGTTGTTTCTGTATTGATGGGGTTTGCTGTGATACCTAAGGGCAGGGTATCTATGATCGTGAGGCCACCCGTTGCTGCGATAGCGGGATCATTGTTAACCATGGTGATTTGATAGGTGAGGGCATTGAGTGCTGTTGCGCCATAGAGGTAAAGCGATGAAGGGCTAACTGTTTTTATGCTCGATAAACTAAGGGTTGGTATGGCAGTTAAGCTAATGTCTTCTGTGACATGACTGGCCAAACCACCATCGTAAGGTGCATGGATGATTTTAGCGATACCATTGATAGTGTAAGCTAAGCTTTGAATGGAGTTATCCACTTTGGCAGGAATAGGCACAGCGGCAGGTGCTGTGGCCGTGAGGGCAACAAATAGGCTTTGCCCTGCTGGAATGCTAAAGCCAATACCACCGTTATTAAATGTTAACATGGGTGGGGCATAGATGGGAGTGGTTGGAATCCATTGTGGATCGACTCCAGGTTGGCCTGTGGGTTCAGTCGTACCGATAAAGGTGTAGGCATCGTTGCCTAAGCCATACGTGACACCACTTGGTACGGCTGGAAGTATGCCCGCAGTGGTGAGTTTTCCTAAATAATCCACAACCGAAACAGCGCTCCAAGCGTAAGTATCTAAATTATTGATTCGGAATCGATAATCCATCATGCCATTGACGGCTACTTGTGGTGTATTGGTTGATTTTCTCGCAGGGCGATAAATAGTGATAGGTGCGCCTGAAAAAACGGGTAAGGCCACGTTACCTGCTACGGTCACAGCATTATTGTAGCTGCCTGTGTTGCTTACTGCATTGGCCAAACCCGGTGTTTCTGCCATATTGATTCGCACAGGAAAACGAATACTTAAGCTTGAGTTGTTGGCACCCACTTTGGCTGGAATGCTAAAGGTTCCCCAGTTGGGGGTTGAGGATAATAAAATGGGAAATGTGGCATAGTCGATGGTACGGGTTAAAGGCGTGCTGACACCTGCGACCGTGCGTGTGATGGTTTCAATACCAAGCAATGGGTCATATTCAAAACCATGCGGAAGTTGATCTGAAATATCCACAATGCTTGCCGCTGTGCCTGTATTGGTCGCCGTAATAGTGTAATGAACCACTTCGTTAGGAAAAGGCGGCATGGTATAACCATCACCTAACCAAATAATGGAAGATCGATCGACACTTTTGCTGATCGATAAACCGGGTGCTGTGACCACCACAGCTGCACTTTGCGGTAACGCTGGAATAATGGCATTGCTCGCAGTTGCACTGACATCGGAATAATACACCGCTGCCAAGACGGTGGATGAGAGATTGGCATTGAATTGAATGGTGGCACTGCTATTGGCTGCCAGTGTGAAGGCTGGCCATGTGATGGTTTGGCCTGTGACATTGGGTTCGCCCACGGCGGCTGTTCCTGTGGTCGATGCAACTTGGTAGCTAAAGCCAACGGGTAAGATGTCTTTTACGATAATATTACTGGCTGCAATAGCCCCATTGTTGCTTATGGTGATCGTATAACTGGTGGTCACACCTGTTGGTGTATTTTCAACCGTACTCGGCGTTGCCGTGACATTCATTAACACAGAGCCAACCGTGACTGGAGCCGTGTTAAAGTTATATACTGGCATACTTACCCAGTCGGTTTTGTTTTTAATCTTTCCTTTTAAGGCACTTTTTTGTGGTTCAGGTAATTTCCCTGGTTTTGCATTGCCATTGTAGGGTACTGTGGTGCTAACGGAGTTGGTATAAGTTCCCGGTGCAATGCCTGTATGAATCATTGCATCAAACCAAAGGTTGAGTGTTGAACCCGGTGCAATGAGGTTGATTGGAAGTGGAAAGGGTTGCACAAGAGGTAGAGGAAAAGCGACGTGCGGAACGGCCCAAGTAATCGTATTGCCAATGGCGGAAACCACAGGGGTAAAAGCAATACCATCAATATTGGCATTCACATTGCCTGCATAAGCAAAACCACTGGGTAGTGTATCATGGATTAAGGTGGAGATGGGCATTTGCAGTGCATCATAAGGGGCATGTCTAATGAGGGGGTTGAGTGAATCTACATAACCACCCGCATATCCAGAGCCTGAATTAGTGATTTGGATGTGATAGCGCACGATACCACCGGGTAAGGCGATAGAGGGTGTGACCGTTTTCGTTTGATTTAAAATGGGAAAAGTTCCAATTTCAAAACCAGCTCCTGCGGATGCTCCGGGTAGAGGTAGTTGATCGGATGTTGCGACCACAATATCGGTGGCAGAAGTTACTTTTGGATCTAGGGGGGTGAGGGCGGTGACAGAATACGCAAAGGTTTGGGATGAGCCAGGGGTTAAAATGGGTAAGTTCCAAACCACGCGTTCACTACCACCCAAGCTACATAGCGTGGTATCGGCGGGTAGAGGCGCAAGATGTCCCGCTGCGCCAAGACAATAAAAACCACCGACAGATGCATCGTTGTTATAGGCAATCATGATTTCAAAAGGATTTCCAATACCCGGTTTATGGCTGGTATTGAGGTAATCCACAACTTGAACATTATGGTGTGTTTTGGCACCTGTGTTGATGATGGTAATCTGAAAAGAAACCACATCACCAATCGCAGCACTTTCGGTGCTAGGCGTTTTAAGCACCACCATATCGGAGTTGTTTGCCACAGCGACGAGGGTATTGTTGTATTTCCAAGGGTTATCTTTTCCGCCTTCAGCATAAAAAACATCACCGCCCCATACTTCAGAATTGTTGATGATTGTGCCACCGGGTGGCAAGGAGGCAATGCGAGCGGTTACGGTGACATATTTGATTTCACCGACGGAGTTTAAACCATTAGCCCAGCGTAACGTAATGGGATTGAGCGCGGAAGCGACAGGTAGAGGATTGGCTAAGACATCACGGCCATAGAGGGGGTCGCCAGGAAATAGTTCACGATTAGCTTGAAGGTCGCCGAGTAAACCATAGGTACCAATGCGTGAGCCAGGAACGGCAATGCGATGCCAAGGGCCAATAGGGCCAGCAACACAAGGCGCAGCCAATGCAAGGACTTCGTGTTGATAAAAGGTTTCAGGGCCAGCTACAGGAGAGCCTGTGCCCCATGGTCCTTCTGCACCACCGTTATTTTGGGCGCAAATATTTTCATAATTAATCTGCGCCAAATCCCAAGCGTTGCGAGAAGCTCCAGCTGCACCATTGTTGTAGGCGGTGCGAATATCTGTGGAGTACCATACGCCAACATCACCATAAAACTGTGCCATGGTTCCTTGGTTTAGGGGACCACCTGTACCTGCTGCTTCAACAGCAATGTTGATTGGTGTCGCTGGTAATAAAGGTGAGAGTGCTACGGCGTTGCGATTACCATTGCCTAAAGGTGTGTTGGACATATCTCCTGCTGGAGCAGAGGGAACGTCAAAATAACCACCAAAACCATCAGGTTGTAAAAAACCAGCACCAATGACTTGTAAGCCATTTGGCATGTAATCGGTAATGTAACCATTAACACCTGTGTTACCGCCATTGGGAATGGGCTTGTACTTGACGATGTAGCGAATGGTATCACCGACTTGAAAGCCATAAGGGCCGCCTGCTTTAGCACGGGCAATGACCATGTTGACGGTTTCTGGTGCGAGGTACTTCATGGTTTCAACCATCGCAACATTGTCGGCATAGGCGCTTTTTCCAAAAAGAAAAAAAGTTATCAGTATCATGATTAGGTAATATTTCTTACTGAATTCTTTTTTCATTTAAAATAAATCTCCTTTATTATTCAATCCTTATAAAATAATCGCACGGATCATTTTACTGTGATTGAATAACTAGTTCCCCTAGTTTTAAAGCAAGATTAAAAATCTTTGTATTAAAAAAGTATGAAAAACATAGCATATAAAACATAAATTTTCAATCCGGCTAATAGAGGTTGAGGTTCTACGAAAAAATAACTTTGGCTTATTAGGCCGTGGTTTAAGACTGTTGTGACTTATGAGAAATAGCAGGCGATGCCTCTTGAGCTTGTCATGATTCTATGGTCTGGTCATGATTTGGCCATGCAAAAAGATAAGTTATATGCTCAAATGCACGATCAGTTACATGCATTTCGCTTTGATGATGCGGTGGTTGATGTGTTTCCAGACATGATTCAACGTTCAGTTCCAAATTATGCCACCACATTATTAAGCATTGGGCTTTTGGCTCAAAGATATGTGACTTCAGGCAGTCATTGTTATGATTTAGGCTGCTCCTTGGGCGGTGCGAGTCTTGCGATGGGAAGAGCTATTCCTCATCAAAATTATAAGCTATTCGCTGTTGACCAATCAGAAGCGATGATTCAACGCTTTTCCAAGTTACTTGGCCAAGAGTTTTTTTTAAGTCGATTTGAATTGACTTGTGCAGACATTAGCAATTTAATCATATCCAACGCTTCGATAGTTGTGTTAAATTATACCTTGCAGTTCATTCATTTAGAGCAACGTCTTGCATTATTACAAACAATTCATGCAGGTATGAATGAAGGCGGGGTATTGGTTTTATCTGAGAAAATACATGCAGAGACAAAAGCTGAAAACAAGCGTTTGATTGCATTGCATGAGGCATTCAAGAAAGCATGTGGCTATTCTGAATTAGAAATTAGTCAAAAGCGTGTCGCGTTGGAGAATGTTTTGGTACCAGAGACCATCTCTGTACATCGGCAACGCTTGAGCCAAGCTGGCTTTTCTCATGTCGAAGAAATCATGCGCGGTTTTAACTTTGTCACCTTATTGGTTCATAAATAAGATCACAGGGTTAATGATGGTATTTTTAAAAAAAAAAGGCATGATTTGGTCTTGTATTGATTTTTAGAAGTAGAAATCCTTTGAGGTTTATGATTAAACAGGGATACTAAATGAGTATAAGACACTCAAAAAATGATTACTGTGTGGGGTACGCATGACAGAGCTTGACGAAAGTCTTAAAAAAACCATTTTAATTGTTGATGATGATGAAGCATTGCGCGATATTCTGAAAATGATGTTGGAATATTTGGGTTATGATATCGTGACAGCCCTTGATGGTTTGGACTGTTTGGAAATGTATGAGAAGCATAGAGCTAAAATTGAGCTTGTGCTGTTAGACATGACCATGCCTAGTATGGATGGTGAAGAAGCATTTATTGAATTACATAAAATTAATCCAGATATTAAAGTGATTATTACCACAGGTTGTAAGGAAGAAGTCGTGAAAGAGAAGTTTAAAGAATTTCCTATCAGTGGCTTTGTGCATAAACCATTTAAAATGGAATTTTTAGATGAGCAAATTAGTGCGCTTTTAGGTTAAAAATAATGTTCCTTTATTCACATGCAAATACAATTAAATGATTTAAAACAATTAATGCGTTCGGGTCATTCTCTTAAACCATGTTTTTCTGACTTAGAAAACATGGTTCAAGCATCATGGTCTGGCTGTGTTAAACACGGTGATTTCTCTCGTTGGCATGAGTCTTATGCACAGCTTCCTTCATGCTTAGCAGATCAATTTGATTTCAATTGTGATCAATTAGGCATTGGCTCTAAAGCACAAATGGATGATAAACAGCGTCAACAAGTGGTGGATTTGCTCATGGGTCTATACCCGTGGCGCAAAGGGCCGTTTGATCTTTTTGGCATTGATTTAGATTGTGAATGGCGATCTGACTTGAAATGGAATCGACTGAAAGATGACATCTCTTCTTTAGAGGGTCGCCAAGTCTTGGATGTGGGTTGTGGCTCAGGTTATCATTGTTGGCGAATGCTGGGTGCAGGTGCAAAGCTTGTGGTCGGCATTGATCCCGGTTTATTGTTTGTGTTGCAATTTATGGCCATTAAACATTTTGTCGGGTCACAACCTGTATTTGTTTTCCCACAAACACTCGATACCTTTCCTAAAAATACAGCTGCTTTTGATACGGTCTTTTCGATGGGTGTTTTATATCATCGTCGCTCACCGATAGATCATTTGCATCAATTGCGTGATTGCCTGCGCAAAGGTGGTGAGCTGGTTTTGGAAACGCTCGTCATTGAAGGCGATCAGCAAGCCTGCCTTGTTCCGGGTGAACGTTATTCTTGTATGCGAAATGTATGGTTTTTACCATCAAGTGCGATGTTGATCATATGGTTAATGCGTTGTGGTTTTAAAGATGTGAAGCTGATTCATGAAGCTGACACCAGCACAGCAGAGCAGCGGCCCACACCGTGGACATGGAATTACTCACTCGATAACTTTTTAGATAAAGAAAACCCGAAGAAAACCATTGAAGGTTACCCAGCCCCGAGAAGAGCAATCGTGGTGGCAACCAAAATTTAGATATAAAAAAAGCGGTCAATGACCGCTTTTTTTATATCTAATGATGATTTTTAGTAAGCGAAGTTTACGCCAAACACAAATTCAATGGTTTGGTTGGCAATATTTTTACGCTCACCCATTGGCATAGACATGGTGAATGAAGGAGAAACAGATATGTCGTTCACTTCAATGTCTTTTTTCAAAGAGATATCAAACGCTTTAAATTCACTTTTACCACCAGCAATAGGTGATTGAATCGCTGTTAATTTAAATTTTTGATAAGATAAAGTGAAATCAACCACAAAATCATTCATCAATTCGCCGCTAAGGCCAAAGTCAAACCACCAGTCATTGGCTTTGGTATCATAATACATGGCGATAGAAGGTGACCAGTAATCTTCATATGCAAGTTCACCGAAAATTTCAGTTGTGTTTGAAGCAGCAGCAGATGCAGCGACACCACGATTAGAAAAAGTGTACCACAAGTAACCCAAAGAAACATTTAAGCCGTCACTAACGTTGTTGCTATAAATAGCAGAAAAATCAAATTCAACAGTGGAACTGTTTGGATTGCCCAAGGTTGCAAACCATGTGCCTAACTCAATACCGTTTAAATCTAGGTAAATATCACCTTGCACAGAAGCTTGTCCTGCTGTGCCAACACCCGCGCCTTGTGCCTGACCACGCCATAAGTATTGACTATAAATACCAATATCACTTGAAATATTAACTTCTTCTGCAAGAGCCGCGCTAGTCCAGCTTAAGCACAGTGATAATAAAACACCGGTTAAAATCTTCTTCATAATCTACCTCTTTTAAGTTTACCTTTGAAAAATGAATGCGCAAAGATGCCGTGTTTGATGATAGGGGTAAAGGTTTCATTCGACACAGTGACACATATTGTGTTTATGCGTATTTTAAAGTGTTTTTTAAATACCATCTGCCAGCGTCAAAAGGCAGAAATACAATGCTTACGTGCTTTTAAAGAGAGCTTGCAAGAAGAATCGTTTAGTAGGTCTTTCTATTCTCTGACAAGCTCCATAAGCTTGGCCTTATGCCTGTCCTTTTATTTAAACTACGCCATGTTCCTGATGATGAAATCAAAGAAGTCTGTGAACTTTTAGACAAAAATCATATTGACTACTATGAAACCACTGCTGGAAGCTGGGGAATTTCCCTGCCTGCTTTGTGGCTGCACGATGACTTACAACTCGATGCAGGTAAGCAGTTGATTTTAGCTTATCAGGCGCAGCGTGAAAAAGGTGCGAAAGCCCTTTACCAAAGCCAGTGCCAGCTGGGTGAGCAGCGAACATATTGGACGTTGATGAAAGAGGCTCCACTAAAATACCTTGCCTATCTATTTGCGATTTTATTTGTCCTATATTTAGCGACTATCCCTGTGAGCTTTTTATTTCAATAGGTTAAGCCACCCTTGCTTTATTCGCTAGGGGCTGTTGAGCTTTCGCAAACAAGAATCTTACTCCAATGATATCAGTTGGTATAGTTGGCTTTCTAAAAAGCAATCATATGAGATTTTTATGCCAAGATTAATGTTAACAGATGAACGATGGGAAGCTCTACGGCTATTGCTACTGAAAAGTGGTAAAGTATACGATAAAGTAGGGCATAGAAAGACCTTTGAAGGCATTCTTTATCGAATGAGAACAGGATGCCCTTGGAGAGACTTACCGTCTTACTTTGGCGAATGGAATGGAATTTCCTCTAGTTTCAATGAATGGTCCAAGAAAGATGTTTTAAACATATTATTCAAAGAGTTATCGAAAGATACAGATTCCGAATGGCTCTTTATTGATGGGAGTGTAGTTCGAGCGCACCAACACAGTAGTGGAGCTGATTCAGGTCAAAATGAATCTATCGGCCGAAGCCGTGGAGGATTATCCACCAAAATACACCTTGCCGTTAATAGTTATGGTTTACCAGCACTTCCCGCTATCCTATAAATCCCTTTACTTGTAACGTTTCCAAAAAGAGTCTTTCGCAGACTATTAAATTGATTGAGGTGTCCTATGAAGGAAAGCAGGTTTAGGAAAGACCTTTCGATTAAGGGCTTGCTAAAAACGTGTCGCAATATTTTTTGATGGTATTCCTGACGC
The DNA here is from genome assembly GCA_030950585.1 of Mariprofundaceae bacterium. GTDB lineage: Bacteria > Pseudomonadota > Zetaproteobacteria > Mariprofundales > Mariprofundaceae > JAUZRG01. Next base: position 16,156 of record JAUZRG010000098.1, read on the forward strand.
AAAGCAAAG
>JAUZRG010000099.1 GCA_030950585.1 Mariprofundaceae bacterium
GCATGGTTACTATCACTTCACCCAACAGCGGCAGGTAGAGTTTATGCCGCGTATGGCGGCGTTTATGTATTTGTCGCTATTCTGTGGCTCTGGGGTGTAGATGGAATCAAGCCCACCACTTGGGATATTGTTGGTGGTTCAGTTGCATTAACCGGTATGGCAATCATTATGTTTGCTCCAAAAAATGTATAACCAAAAAATAGAGAGGGACTTTCACTTCGCTCCAACCCCTCATTTAGATCGTTAGCAGGTCAAAATTAGAGCAAGGTATAAAACTAATTTAATGCAATAAAAAAAATTATGGCATAATATAAGAATAATAAACATATTGAAAATATAATATTCTTAGCTTAAAGATAAAATCAAGTTAGTTACTATACTAAATTAGGTAAAATATGAAGCCAAGGTTGATAATACAAAAATTAAGAGAAGAAGCATCCAAATTTTCAGAAATAGAGTCATCTTATTATGAGTCTTCCCTTTACGGTGTCACCGATGGTAAAGCCATAGGAACTTATCTTGAACATAAATTTACTGACTATTTAACTAAACTTTATGATTATGAAAAAGGTAATTCTGCATCAGGTATTGATCTCCCTAGACTTCAAGTTGATATAAAAACAACTAGCATTAAACAACCTCAGTCCTCGTGTCCTTTTAAATCAGCATCTCAAAAAGTTTTTGGCTTAGGCTATCATTTGCTTATATTTGTTTATGAAAAAACTGATAATCACACAAATCAAACAGGATGTTTAAATATACAACATACCGTATTTGTTGAAAAAAAACGTACTGCTGATTTTCAAACAACAAAAGGAATGCTTGATATTTTAGAAAGAGATGGAAATAAAGATGATGTTATTGGTTTTATAAGTGAAAGAAATTTACCTGTAGATGAAATTGGAGCAGATCAACTTGCTGATAGAATCTTAAAGTCACCACCAATACAAGGTTATTTAACTATTTCAAATGCACTTCAATGGAGATTACAATATAGACGAGTTATCCAAGAAGCAGGTACTGTTTCTGGCGTATTTAAGGTTCGTTGATATGGCCAATAAATCCATAGATAAACAACAGTTTGGTGATTTTCAGACTCCTATTGAACTTGCAAAACAAGTAATTGAAGTTTTAAAACGAAATCACAAAATTAAGCATGAAATTATTATTGAACCAACTTGCGGAAAAGGGGCTTTTGTTTTTGCTGCTAATGATGGATTTGAAAATTCTCGAATATTAGGTTTTGATATAAATAAAAAATATATTGATATAGCTAATTCGTCCCTAAATATCACCGACTCTTCAAATAATATTTCAATTCAAGAATCCAATTTTTTTGATACAAACTGGGAAGAATTACTTTCTGGTTTAAATGGATATATTCTTATTATCGGTAATCCACCATGGGTTACAAGTAGTGATTTAGGAACTATAAATAGTAAAAACATACCTCAAAAATCAAATTTTCAAAATCGTAAAGGTATTGATGCTATCACAGGATCTGGAAATTTTGATATTTCAGAATGGATGATATTGCAACACATTAATTGGCTTTCAAAACGTGATGGTGCAATTGCTTTTTTATGTAAATATGCTGTTGCACGTAAAGTTTTAAAACATGTTAGAAAAAGTTCAGAGCATCGCTTTTTTGGACATATTTATCCCATTAACGCTAAAGAATACTTTAATGCTTCTGTAGAAGCATGTCTTTTTGTTCTTACCACTAATGTTGGAAATGCCGATTGTGAAATTTATGAATCATTAGACTCAATTAAACCTTATCGTACCATTGGTGAAAGGGATGGTTTTATTGTTAGCAATGTAAAAGTTTATGGAAAATGGAAATATTTACGAGGGCAAGACCCCTGTTATATTTGGCGTTCTGGTATAAAACATGACTGCTCCAAAGTTATGGAGTTAGAACCTTACGAAGGAAAATTTAAAAATGGCTTAAATGAAACCTTTTCACTTGAAAGTGATTATATTTTCCCACTTTTAAAAAGTTCGGATATAGGAAATGGAAGAGTTAATTCTTATAGAAAAATGGTATTGATAACTCAGAAAAAGGTAGGTGAAGAAACCTTATCCATAAAAAAAATTGCTCCTAAAACATGGAAATATTTATCAAATCATAGAGATTATTTATCTAAAAGAAAAAGCTTAATTTATAAAAACAAACCTGAGTTTTCTGTATTTGGTATTGGCTCTTACACCTTTAAACCTTGGAAAATCGCAATCTCAGGTTTTTATAAAAAATTAAGATTTAATCTTGTCAGTCCTCTTAATGGAAAAATTGTTGCATTTGATGATACAGTAAATTTTTTATCTTTTGATACAGAAGAAGAAGCACAATTTATTTTTTATTTGGTCACATCACAGCCTTCAATTGAATTTTTTGAATCAATGATATTTTGGGATGAAAAAAGACCTATAACTATAGATATTCTTAGAAGATTATCATTAAAAGAAGTATCTAAAGAATTAGGGAAATTGGATCAATATATTAAATGGATTGAGGCCCAAGCATATACAAAATCTTCAGGACAACTGGAATTAGCGTTAGCTGCACCAAAAAATCAAACATAGGAGAAAACGATGACATACCGATATGATAGTGATTTGGAATTTTTAAAAAAAATTAAATCAAATTAAAAATTAATAAAGGTGTCAAGTGTCATATCCACGCTTTATTGAAGCTCCCCCAACAGATTGGACGATAAATTAGGTATCAGACATAAAAAATCAGACTACTACAGTTGCAACACATCCACAGGTTTACCCCATAGCTTGCTGAGCTGCTCCGTGGCGATATGTTGAAGTCCGCTGCTCCAGAATTCATCCCGGCCAGGCTCACGCCTTGTGGATAACAGGCACTCAAGCTCTAAACGCCTAGCTAGCTCTGTCGCTACTGCCGTCGCTGTATTGATAATGGTGATATTGGGGCCGATAACTTTTTGTATCGCTGGCGTTAAATAAGCATAATGGGTGCAACCAAGGACAATATGATCCGCCCCTTTCTCCAGCAGTGGAAACACATAACGCTTAATGAGCGCCTCTGTCTCCTCACTATCCAGATTTAATGCTTCGACTTGTTCGACCAGACCCGGACAGGGCTGAACTTCTACGGTGACATGGGTGGAAAAACGCTGACTCAGCTCGCTGAAGGATGCGCTCTTCAGGGTTTGTGTTGTGGCAAGTACCCCAACAACACCACTGCGACTCTTTAGGATCGCCGGTTTTATCCCCGGCTCAACACCGATCATGGGAATGGCGTAATTGGCTCGTAGTTTGTGTATGGCCGAAACCGTTGCTGTATTGCAGGCAACAACCACGGCTTTAACGTTGCGCTCCATTAAAAACGCAATGATGGCCGATGCACGCTCTTCGATAAATTCAACGGGTTTATCACCATAGGGTGCATGCGCAGAATCGGCAATATAGAGGATATGCTCATTGGGCAGCAGCGCACGAATGCTACTGGCGATTGATAGACCACCCACCCCGGAATCGAAGATACCAATCATGTTAACAACATCTTCCCCAGACAGCCTCCTAGTCAAAATACTTCACCAACACACGGTAGAGGTAAAACGCATCTAGGCAGCCAGCAAGTTCACGGATCGAGTGCATGGCAAATGTCGGCACGCCCACATCGACGGTGCGTACACCCAGCTCATTGGCGGTAATCGGGCCAATCGTGCTACCGCATCCCATATCGGATCGAACCACAAACGACTGCACCGGCACATCTGCCAATGCACACCACTGTTTGAAGATCGCACTGCTTTCACTGTTGCTTGCATAACGCTGGTTGGCATTTGTTTTAATGACCGGACCATCATTGATGATCGGGCCATGATTCTGATCATGTTTATCGGCAAAGTTCGGATGTACAGCATGGGCATTATCCACGGAGATCATCAGGCTTGAAGCCATCATGCGTGATACTTCTTCTTCATTTTTACACAAGCGTGTGAGTACAGATTTCAGAAAGTTTCCCTGAGCACCAGCTGCCGAAACACTGCCAACCTCTTCATGATCATTGCATACCAGCAGTCCATTTTGTTGACCGCTGTTTTCTATCAACGCCATTAACCCGGTGTAACAGCTCAGCAGATTATCCAAACGGGCACTGGCGATAAAGTCATCGTTTAAACCAATCACTGCCGGGGACTGCATATCATAAAAACTCAATTCATAATCGAGAATCGTCGCAGCCTTAACATCACCGTTTGCTGCCAGCTGATCATTCACCTTATCACGTAGCAGATCATTAAAATTCACAGCCTGTTTGGGACTTCTTTTGGCTAACTTCATCAATACCGGTGGCAGATGCAGCTGCTTATTAATGGTGTGATTTTCATTGGCTTGACGATCAAGATGGATTGCCAGACTGGGAATCGTCGCAACAGCCTTTTTCCAATCGACCAATTGATGTGCCAGTTGCCCGTTTTCATCCACATAGCTCACTCGGCCAGCCAATGAGAGATCACGATCAAACCACGGATGCAGCAAGGCACCGCCATACACTTCCACACCCAGCTGCACGTAGTGATTGATGGCAATTTCAGGGTTAGGTTTCACCTTCAGGCATGGGCTATCGGTATGGGCACCCACCATATTGATACCATGCTCCAGCAACGACTGGTTTAACTGGAATGTAATGATCGATGAATCATTGCGGGTCACAAAGTAGCGGCCACCGATGGTTTTATTTTTCAAGCCCCACTGCTCTTTTTCTGTTAAGCGCTTAAACCCTGCATCTTCCAGTATTTCAACCATGCTCTGAACAGCATGAAACGGTGTGGGTGATCGTTTTAAAAAATCCAGTAAACCGTTTACGAAATCGTTGTTTTGCATCAAAGCCCCTCAATACTCATTTTCTATCACGGGATAGTATCCAGATTAAACTTGCGTGTAAAAGGATCTAAATGTCTTGCAAACACAAAAAACAGGGTAATATTTGCGCTTCACTTCTTTTCAAAATATGTTCCTTCACACGATTATCTAATCACCTAAAGGTAAAGTTAATTCATTGATATGAACCATATAAAACAACATATACCATCACAATACGCTATCTCAGCGTATATCGACATGCTCATAACGAATTCAGTGCATCTGAACCAAAGCTCTGCCTTGCTTGAAAAGGCATGCCAGTATGTTTGGGATGCACAAGATGTTGAGTCTGACATGCCAAGTAGTCTGGATGTCGCCCTATTGCTCAGTCAGTTAAGTGTTGATGAGACGACGATTATGGTCTGTTTACTCAGTGACAGTCGCCTACGTTCCACTGAGTTTCATAAGGTCATTGAGCATGCGTTTTCTGACGAAATCCTGCACATGGTTCAGAGCCTAGAAAAGC